>JBEKVD010000033.1:0-28160 GCA_049514315.1 Candidatus Limnocylindrales bacterium
AGAAGACGCCGAGCCCTTCGACGACAAGATGCGCCGCCTGGTCGCCACCCTCCGCGAGCAACAAGCGGAAGCGGCCCGCCTCGACCAGCTGATCAACGCCAACCTGCGGGAGCTCGGGTATGGCGAGTGAGGCCCCGATCGCTCACGATCCGCAATGGTCGGTTGTCCATTTGAGGGAGATCACGACCAAGATCGGGTCGGGGGCAACACCGAAAGGCGGAGCCGACGCGTACCTTCCAGCCCGGACCAACTACGCGCTGGTCAGGAGCCAGAATGTCTTCGACGGCCGCTTCGATCCCGATGGGCTTGCCTTCATCACCGACGAACAGGCAGCCGAACTCCATGGAGTGGTTCTCCAGCCTGCTGACATTCTTCTCAACATAACCGGCGACGGCGTCACCTTCGGGCGCGCGTGCATCGTCCCGACCGAGATTCTTCCCGCCTGCGTCAACCAGCACGTCTCCATCGTCCGCGTTGACCCTCGACGAGCTGATGCGGGCTATGTCCTGGCGTTCCTGACGCACCCAGACGTCAAGCCGTACATCGAGTCCTTCAACGCGGGAGGCTCCCGGCGCGCGATCACGAAGGGCCACATTGAATCGTTTCGGGTCCCCCTCCCACCTCTTCCTGTACAGCGGAAGATCGCCAGCATTCTTGGCGCCCTCGACGACAAGATCGAGCTGAACCGCCGCATGAGCCAGACCTTCGAATCGATGGCCCGCGCTCTCTTCAAGTCCTGGTTCGTCGACTTCGACCCCGTCCGCGCCAAATCCGAAGGCCGAGATTCCGGCCTGGCCAGTCCGGTGGCTGATCTCTTCCCGAGCTCGTTCGAAGACTCGGAACTAGGCGAGATCCCGGCGGGATGGTATGCCACAACGATCGGCTCGATCGCTGACGTGGTTGACTGCTCGCATGCGAAGAAGCCTGAGCGTCGCGAGAATGGCCGGCCGCTGCTGCAGCTCGGCAACATCCGTCAGGACGGCGTCCTCGATATGTCGGATCCGTACTTGGTCGGCGACAGTGATTATCACGCGTGGACTGCCCGGATCGAGGCGTCGCCCGGCGACTGCGTAGTTACCAACGTCGGCCGAGTTGGAGCCGTCGCGCAAGTCCCAAGCGACGTTCGGGCGGCTCTTGGCCGCAACATGACCGCCGTTCGATGCCGCAGGGGCAAACCTTGGCCGACTTACTTGGTTGAGGCTCTGAGGTCAGACTCGATGCGGGACGAAATCGTGCGGAAGACCGACGCCGGAACCATTCTCGACGCGCTGAACGTCCGGAGCATCCCGAGGCTTCGGGTTGCCGAGCCAAGCACCCCCGTTCTGTTCCGTTTTGAGACCGTCGCTCGCCCGCTCAGAGCGAAGCTGGAATCGATCGAGCGTGAGAGTCGCGGACTCCATGGATTGCGCGATGCCATGCTGCCGTCGCTGTTGGCGGGTGATCGCATAGGACAGATCGGCTGGCTCAGGGGTGAACGTTGAGTTTGGATGAGGACCTGACTGGAGCACCGGGCGAGAAAGCGGCCGTCTCCGATCTCCAGCGCAGACTAGCCAAGACACTCGGAGTCGACGTCTCGAGTGATGATTTCCACGTTGCGGCCGCTCGGCTATACGAAGCTGTCTGGCCTGCTGTCGAGATCCATAGGTCACCGCTGGCACCATCAGAGAAGCAATTGGCCGATCGAAGAGATGCGTCAGATAGCAGTTGCCGTGGATGGACGGACGCTCAAGAAGGACCTGTGGGTCTGCGTCTCCCGGGCAGTCTTCGCGGCCGCCCAGGAGGCTGGCTACACGAAGACGATCGAGGCCAGTGGCGCGACGATCGTGCGCGACACTTGTCCCGTCCTCGGTCCTACCCTCTACGACAAGGGCTACAAGACCGTGGCCACGAACTCGGGGAAGCTGGCTCACTACATGCCTGGCCTCTGGGGCGTGCAGACGAGCTTGCTGCAGTTCGAGGACTGCATCGCGATCGCCTTGCAGTAACGCTCAGGCAGCCGCCTTGGCTGTCCTCGACCATCCACTGGGACCGTTCACGCTTCGCCTGGCAAGTGGACACTCTGCCAGCTGAGTTACTCCCGCTCGCGGAGCAAGGGAAGCCATAGCAGATCGGGCGCGCGGGTTGCTCGGCAGGCTGACGGATTTCTGGACCCCACCGCGAGTCCCACGGCCTGGCGCCCGAGGAATTCGAGAGGTACAAGGCGGCTGCGGGACGCTGCGGGCGTTCATCAAGTCCTACGACGACCTGCACGGCATCATCCGCGACCCGGTCCTGCCCGACCCGGACGCGCGCCCGAGCTGAGCCGCCCGGGTCAGATTTGATCGTGCGCCTGGCCGTGAGGAGCACAGCTCCAGTCGAGTATCCGGACGATCCGGCGGGCCCATTCCCTGCGCGCACCCTGCCGTGAGGCCGGGATCGCGGATAGGACCTCCAGGCACTGGAGAATCGCCAGCACGTCGAGCGAGGCAGGGGTGGCCTCGCCCCGATCCACGCCGGCCGCCGAGAGAAACGAGTCGACCGCCGTCGGACAGATCGAAGCGTGGTGGTAACGGAGAACCCAGCGCCACCACGCCGCATCAAAGAGCGGGTGGGCCAGGCGGGCCCGTTCGAGATCCAGCAGGGCCACCACCGCGCCGTCCCGCATGAGCACGTTGACCGGCGCGAGGTCCCCGTGGGCGAAGGTGGGCCGGAAGCCCACAAAGGCCCCGGGCACGCGTTCGATGGCCTCCCTGACCCGGCCGGCCTCTCCCTGATCGAGGTCGGCGCCAGCTCCAGCGAGCCACCGCCGCGCCGCGGGTTCGAGCAGGTCCGGATCGCTCCACGTCCGGGAGAGCCGGAGACCCGCGGTTGGGACACGGGCCATCTCGCGCTGTACCCGGCCGGCGGCAGCGCCCAACCGTGCCGCGTTTGCGTCGTCGCCGAGCAGCTCGCGACCCGGCGTACCGTTGACGAACCGGGTCACCAGGAACGGCACAGGCCCGCCGCCGTCGCCACCGACCACCTCGGGCAGTGGCAGCCATGGTGCACGGCGCGCCAGGTCGCGTCCGAGACGGACGCGCCGCGCCATCGCTCGGCGATCGCGGGTCCTCGCGCTCTCCGTCCACTGGACCATGTAGTCGCGCCAGGGGACGCCGGCCGCGACCCGGACGCTCCTGGTCCCGAGCGTCCACGGCGACGTGAGTTCCTCGACGATGCTCGCCGTGCCCCCGAGGATGGCCGTCAGGCTATGGGCTAGGCTTGGCGGCCACTCGCCGGCGCGCTCTACTTGGGGGGCCACCTAGGCCAGACCCTTGACGAACACGCCCGCCGCGTCGAACGCGATGGGGTGCGGCGGTTCCACGATCTCGAGGCGTCCGGTCGCCAGCGTGTCGGGCAGCGCCGGCTCGCTCACGCCCATTGTCCCGTGCGCACCGGGAGCCCCAACCTCTCAAGTGCGATCCCCCGCGAATAGAGCATCCGCAGAATGTAGTGGTCGGGAAAGACGAACAACTCGGTTGGCGTCCCGAAGGTCGCGTCCGGGTCGGCCAGGAGCCGCAGGTCAACGTAGCCGTGCGGGCTGACGATGGGAAGGCGGGCGACGCCGTCGTAGAGCTCGCGGGCGATTCGTCCTGCGGTTAGGTCTGACCGGAGGTAGCGGCCGGCTGCCGTGGTCGGCTTGTCTCTCACGGACACTCCCCGGTCCTCTGGAAGGCGCTTACGTGACGGCCGCCCCGTGGGTACTTCCCATAGACTAGCCTCCGTGCTGTTCGTTGAGGGGTGCCCGTTCGCTCTGTGGCAGAAGAAGACTGCGAAGTCATGGAGACGACACAAGTCCGGATCCCCGGAGACGCAGTCACCTCGTCGGAACTGCAACCACCCGCATGTCCTGCCCCCGATGCGCTGGGGCTTCGGCGGTCACGTCGAGCTGCCCAGGTCCGGCAAGAAGGCGCCAAGTGAGCGACATGCTTCCCATCCGCCCCGACGGGGGATTTGACCTCCTCGCCCTCGGCGGGCCGGTCACCGCTTCGACACGGGGCTGGTCCCGTTCCACAAGGCCACCCAGGCCACGATCCACGTGAGAGAGGCCGAGTACAACGACGCGGCCGACCTGAGCGACTGCTTGGGCCTGTGGACACCGAGTAAGCGATCGCTGAACGGGCGGCGAACTCCGCGTGGCGCGCCTGTAAGCGCTTGATTCGCTGGCCGCGGCTGTGGCCGGCCCATACGGGTTTCGACGTTCGGCCATTCCCGCCGAGATCTGGCCCAGCCCGCCGAGCACCCGCTTCATCGACCCCTCGCCCTTGCTCGTTGGAGTCGTGAGCGGGACCATAGGTGGCGATTGGCGCCTCCGGAGCGGATACACTCATCGTCGCCGGGGACGTCGCGCACCACAGCCTGATACGCGATCTAGTCGGCCAGCTCGCTCGTGCTGGCCCCAGCGGCGCGGCGAGCAGCAGGCTCAATCGGGTCTTCGTCCCCGGGGAGATGGAGTGGGAGCTTTACGACGCTGCGCTCGAGGATGGGATCGGCCGGCCCGCGGCCGCCCTCGCCAGCCCAAGCGATCCGGCGAGGTTCGTCGGGCTCGCCCCGGACCGCGATCTCCGGTGACTTGACTGCTCGACGTGGCTGCGGAGCCACCCGAAATGATGAGAGGTCTTGACCGATGCGGATCATACGGTATGAAGACGAGACGGGGACGGTTCGGTGCGCTTCGCTTCAGCCCGACGGGAGCGCTGTACGCGTTGTCGGAGACATCCTCGGTTCTTTCGAGGTCACCACGGAGCCGGCACATGTCCTGAAGCTTCTGGCGCCTGTCGTGCCGACCAACGTGCTGGGTATTGGCCGCAACTACGCCGTGCACGCACCGGAAGGCCACGTGCCGCCGCCGGACTATCCGATCGTGTTCATGAAGGCAACGACGGCTGTTCAAGACCCCGGCGCACCGATCGTCCTGCCACGCCACCTCCCGAGCAATGAGGTTGACTACGAATGCGAGCTTGCGGTGGTGATCGGCCGTCGATGCAAGGACGTTGCTCCCGAACGTGCCCTGGACTACGTTCTTGGCTACACGTGCGCGAACGATGTGAGCGCCCGGGACTGGCAGGACCGCTGGGGTGGCGGACAGTGGTGGCGAGGCAAGTCGTTCGATACCTTCGCCCCGCTGGGACCATGTCTCGTTTTCAAGGATGAGATCCCGGACCCGTCTGCGCTCCGCGTCCGCACCATCCTCAACGGCGAGGTAATGCAGGACGCATCCACTGCGGACCTGATCTTCGATATCCGAGCCCTGATCGCGTTCCTGAGCGGGGATACGACCCTGCTGCCTGGCACCGTGATACTCACCGGGACCCCGAGCGGCACAGGAGCCTCGCGAAAGCCGCAGGTCTTCCTTCGGGCTGGCGACACCGTGACGGTCGATATCGACGGCATTGGGGCTCTTGTGAGCCCAGTGGTAGCTGAGGCCTAACAAGGAGCCGGGTCGCTCAGCGGGCCTACCACCTCCGCCGTCATCGAGCCCCGACGCAGGAGGCTCGCAGCGTCCGATACCAACGTAAGTGGATCTTAGGCCAGACGCCGAGCGCACCGCCCGCGCCTGCGGGCCCTTATCCCTCGTCGAGGAAGCGATGGCCGTCCGGATCCGCCGGGTCGGGCTGCAGCGGCGTGACCCTGGAGGCTCGTTTCAAGAGGGCTGGACTGAGCCACAACTGCCCTACATGACTGGAATCGTGCACGCGCGCGACCAGTGCAAGCGATGGGTCCAGCGCTCCAACCATGGCGAGAGCGGTTCGCACTGCGGTCCTCGCGTCGCGAACGACGATAGGGCACTTGGCGCGGGTCAGTCCACTGCGACCGGCGGTAAACGCGTTCAGATACGTGTCCGCCCAGTCGACGCCTTCGTACATACGGAGGGTGATCACGTCGGCCAAGCCGATCCCGATCGCGTTCCCGTGAGTCTGCGCGGTGAGGCCGAGTGCAACGATCGCCTTCGGGTTCGGGGGCCGGTCCGGCATGGTGAAGAAGCTGAAGCGCCCGGTGACGTTCGGGTCGATGCCGTCTCCTGAGATGTTCTTTCCCAGAAGATCAACGATGAGTACGTCCGCCTCATCGAACGGCAGGTGACCAAGCAGGGCGTCCGCGTGCCGCAGCAGTGCCGCCTCTGGCTCACGGGCGATTTGGTCGGGGCCCAAAGCCTGCACGAGCGCGACCTCGCCGAGTGCATTCTCGACGCTGGCCAGACCACCCAGAACTCGTCCAGCATCGCAGTGGAAACGCGCGCCGGCCGGGATGATCTCGGGGAAACGCTCGTAGCCGAGCCGATGTGCCGCTCGTGCTCCCAATTGCTTCCCATACCCGATCACGAGCATCTTGGCAAGCCCGCTCTCGATCCGGGCATCGAAGCATGTGTGCGACTTGACCCGGTTTATGGGAAACAGCGCATCGGCCCGCTCGGCGTGCGTGTCCAGGTATAGATCCAGGTCGCCAACGCGAGCCACCTGGGCCACTTCCATGGTGGACTCTATCCGGGCGTCCACAGACGTTTCCGTGACGCCTAGCGACGTGAGTACTCCGATTTGACCCTCAGCTGTCCCCCCTCCATGGCTGCCCATCGCCGGGACGATGAATGGGTCGGCACCCGCGGCACGGAGAGCCCGGATAGTCCCTCGCACAAGCTCCGGGAGAGACGCCAATCCGCGCGATCCGACGCCTACCGCGACGCGCATGCCATGCCGCGCCCGTCCCCGGACGCAGGACGAGACGGTGTCAAACGCCGCACTCTCAACGTCCTCGATGCCGGGCGCAGGGGCGGGTTGAGCGACTGGAAGGAGGGGGGGAATGTCGGCCAGTTCGCTCTCAGGCGGCTCGAACAGAGGGGGGATCATGCGAGTCTCCGTCAGGTGATGGTTCCTATCTCTCCCGACCGACCGCAGTCTCAGCCTGCGGTCGAACCGGCAATCACAGGCACTAGTCAGCTGGATCCAGGGAACTCCGGATCCCAGTGTCGAATCCGTACAACTCGAGACAACTCGAGGGTCAGTCTAACCTCCCGCAACTGGCGCTTGATGACGTCCTCTTGTCGGGAGGGCAGCTCGTCTCGAGGGCGAGCTCAGCCTCCGCCTCGGCTCCGGCTGTCCAGCATGCCCTTTGCTTCCGTCGGTTCACGTCGTGGTGGCCATGATCACGCGGACTCTGGGTTCGAGAGGTCATCGGCCGCGCTGTCCGGACTCGAGCCAGCAGGCGTCAGCCGGGTGACACGCTGCGGACCGACCGATCATACGCTGGAGGTCTCGGTGGTGATTCCCTATCCGGCCGCCACCCAGAGGGTATCCGGCGGCCGACCCGCCTTGGCGTGCTGGGCTGGACCGCCAACATGGCGGAAGGTCGCGCAGCACCCGCTACTCAACCTTCGCAAGCCACACTCGGCCGCTGGCTCGACCGCTTCGATTCCATCACCTCGAAGGCATGGAGAACGGCGCCTCCTACCATTGGCGGCGTTGGCTCACGCCCGACGATGACGGAGGCCGAGACCGCGCGACCGCTGCGCGAGGCGCACCTCCTGAGGCAAGGCGAAGCTCGCCCTGTTCGTGTGGCGCGAGGGATATGAGTCTCTCGGTCTCATCGCTGGGAGGCATCCTCGCCTCGCACCGGCGGCGGGCGGCTCCGCGAGGCGCTCCGCCATCAGCACCAGAAAGCGCTCCAAGCAGCCGACCTGTGCGGCGTGCAAGCCAAGGGCCACCAGTTGAGGCGGCTGGGCGACGTCGTCGACCGCGGCACACTTGGTCGCGTCTCCCCGACCGTCTTGAAGGGAGTCCACGACGCGCGACCTCGTGTGCCCGGCTGCGATGTGCTGGAGGTATCCGGTCGGACTGCCCCAGCCCCGCCCCTGGCGTCCTAGATGCTCCAGGGGAGTGCATGCCCTTCGGTGTACGGGGTGGGCAAAGGGAGGTGGCCTGAGTTCACGCGGAGTTCGAGGAGGCCCTGGGGACCACCTGATCCCGCTCCCTATGCTGGCAACCCACTCGCCCGAGCAGGTCGACCGAGGTGGCCAACCGCACGAACCGATGAGCTCCACGGGTGCCTGACCGCCGAGCCCAGTGTGGCTGCCTTCGCCCTGGAGCCGTGGACCCTGGGGGACCGTGCACAACACGATGCGCCCCCGTTAGGCTCTGGGTGGTCTGACCTCCGCCGAGTCCGCGCCTCTGTGGCATCGACGTGTGACCGGGCGACGGACCAGCGCAGGGGTTCTCGTGAGAATCTCCGCGTGCTACGATTTCGGGCCTCGTCCGGTGAGGTCGAGATGATCTATCCGAGGAGCCGCCGGATGCATGACCAGTGGTCAAAGTATTTCTCGGATTGGCGGGACGAATTGTGGCCCGGGGATGGAGGGCGCAATTGACAGGCGAGTTGGGCGCCCACCGCGTGGTTATCTTGGACGGGCGTTTCGGCGATGTGTCATTGGAGCGGGCACTTCTCGAGGCGCATGGCTGCGCGGTTGCCAAGGCCAGCTGTCGCTCGGAGGAGAACGTGCTCGAGGCGATACGAGACTGCGACGCTGCGCTTGTGCAGTCCGCGCCGGTTACCGCTCGCGTCTTCCGCGATACGCCGCGGCTCAAGCTCGTGAGCTGCTACGGCACTGGTGTCGACAACGTAGACCTTGACGCGGCGCGAGGAGCCGGGGCGTGGGTCTGCAATGTCCGTGATTACGCCACCGAGGAGGTGGCCGTCCATGCGGCTGCGCTCATGCTGGCTGTTGTTAGAGCACTGCCCGCGTCTGCGCGCGCCGTCGCCGCGGGCGAGTGGCAGCACCGTGCTGGGGGCTCTGTTCGCCGGCTCAGTACGCTGACGCTCTCGCTGATTGGCTGTGGCCGCATAGGTCGCGCGGTCTCGAGAGACGTCGGACATCTGTTCAGGAACGTCATCGGGTTCGATCCGCAGATCCCAGCGTCTCAATGGCCGGAGGGTATCGAGCGAGTCGATCTGGACAGTGCCTTCAGGCGTGGCGACGTCGTGAGTCTGCATCTGCCTCTCACTAGCGAAACGCGCGGGATGGTCAGTCGCGATCTCCTTGCGCGACTGCCGTCAGGGGCCGTGGTCATCAACACGGCGCGCGGGGGACTCCTCGATCTCGTGGCGCTGAGCGAGCTGATCGATTCGGGACGCATTCGGGGCGCGGGCCTTGACGTCCTGCCGTCGGAGCCTCCGACTGCAGCGGAGCTCGCGCTGGTCCGCCAGCCCAACGTCATCGTCACGCCTCACGCGGCCTGGTTTTCTGAGGAGTCCGAACGAGACCTACGACGACTCGCTGTGGAGAACATCACCAGCTGGTTGACGACCGGCGCGCCTCACACGTGGGCCGTGCAGGGGCGAAGCACGCCGTAGGCACACGCCTGAGACGCTGAGCGCCGCTTCAGGCTCTAACGCTGTCCGGACGCGCTGACCGGTATGTTGACGGCATGTCGGGGCGGTTCGCCGCGGATCACCCTGAGCGCTTCCTCGGCCGCATGGATCGCAAGGTCGCGACGGGATTCGATCGAGTACCAAGCCAGATGCGGGGTGACTACAACCCCGGGGTGAGAGGTGAGGCTCGAGTCGAGTTCGGGACTCGGTTCACCGTCGGCGACGTCAAGGCCGAGACCGCCGAGTCGGCCCTCGCCAAGGGCCCCCTTCACGGCGCTCAGATCCACCAGGGCACCACGGCTCGTATTGATGATGATCGCCCCGCGACGCATCGAGTTCAGGCGCTCAACGTTCACGAGACGGAGAGTCTCCCTCGTGAGCGGGCAGTGCAGGGTGATGGCGTCGCTGCTCGTGAAGAGTTCGTCCAATCCCACGATCTGGACACCCACGGGAGCCTCGAAGTTCGGGTCCTCCGCCCTTGGGTCCGCCGCGACGACCTCCCAATCGAAGGCGAGAGCGCGACGCGCAACCTCTCTGCCGATGGCGCCCAGACCGACTATGCCGAGTCGGTGACCCCGTATCCGATGGACCTCAGGCAGCGTTTCTCGATATGTCCAAGGGTCGCTGCGGGCCAAGGATTCCATTGCCCGCAACCTGCGCGAGATTGCGAGGAGCAGCATCAGCGTGTGGTCTGCCACTTCGTCCGTGCAGTAGTCCGGCACATTCGCCACCCACACCCCGTGCTCGGCTGCAGCCGCCACATCGACGGTGTTGTACCCCGCTCCGGCCCGCACGATCAACAGCGTTCCGGCCAAGCGTTCTATGGTGTCACGCGGCATCGGGAGCTCATGGACGATCACTGCGATCGACCCGCGAGAGAGTTCGGCTGCTTCGAGAGCCGACGTTCCGGTCGGTAGCACGCAGACGCGGACATCTCGGGATCGCAGGTAGTCGATAGCCGGAGCGAGGAGAAGGGCGCCATCAGCGATAGTAACGAGCGGTTGGCGCATGCCGATTAGTCGACCTCCCATCTCGAGCATCCCACCTCGCACTAGCTCGATATCAACGACCCCACGTGCGGCCGATACCGATGCCGATGCGCTCGGCCGCTGTCAATCCCGCAGGCAGGCAACGGCGCATCGCGCTCTGCGTCCATCGCAGGTACGGTCCTGAGACACTCAGCGCGGCCCTTAACTCGCCAGCACTTTGAATTGGGACGGCCCAGCCGGCTACCTCCTTGGCCCACGTGTTGGACTCGTATGCCCATCCCCTCGCGACAACTTCCTTGAGGTTGGCCCGGAGCGCCCGATCCTCGCTAGCGGAGAGTGTCAACCCGCTGAGATAGGACTCTCTCTCGGCCTCGGGGAGCGCGGAGACTAGAGCCAAGCCTGTGGCACCGACGTGCAACGGGAGAGAGAGCCCGATCGGAACGACTCTCCGGACAGCCTGACGGCTTTGGACCTCGGCTATGCAAATCCGCCGGTCAACCGATCGCACGTGCAGCGCGACTGTCTCCCCAGTCTCGTCCCTGAGGGCCTCCATCTCCGAGAGTGCGACGCCTAGGACCTCGTACTGTGCTGAGCTCGTGCTCGCAATGGAGAGCAGGCGGCCGCCGAGTCGATAACCCCCTCGGTCTGAAGGCTGCTCAAGCAGCCCCTGAGCTGCCAGTTCGTTGGCGATCCTCCAAGTGGTGGAAGTGGACAGACCCACTAGGGCGGCAAGACGCTTGACTGAGAGCGGTTCGCGGCTCGCCGCCACAGCCTCCAAGATCGCTACCATCCGCTCCAGCGACCGCATTGCATTCCAATCTATGAGCGTTGGATGCCATCTACTGAACTCGGCCCAACTAGAGAGTAGTGAGAGATCCGGGTCGAGTCAACTGGAACCCGCCCGTCTTGTCTGGGGGCCTCACGTCTCATATGCGGCCCTGGTCCAACGGGCCACGACGGTGCACCTGTTGGGTCATCGGTCGGAGCTGATCGCCCTGTCCGTTCTGCCGCCGCGCCGCCCGAAGCCCGATGGCACCGTCGAGCGCGGCACCCGGGGCGACATCGAGGGGTCATTCGCCGCCATCTCGGCCGAACCCACAGCTGCGGCCTTGGGCGCGCTGCTACGAGGCCCGAGCACGCCTACGACTAGGTTCGCCCTCGTGAACCTCTCGACTACCTCACGCCCGTCGAGGATCTGACCCGGAGCCGCATCAAGGTGTCATAGATGTCCGGAGGAGCATAGGGATTGACGGCGCCGGCCGACGCTGATAGCGTGATCACGTCCCGGCGGGTGAGAGCCATATCTCATCTAGTGAGATTACATCTGGTGTGCGCTCGCATCTACAAGGGCAAATCGAGGCACCGCGGGGCCGGAGGGCCATCAGGAGGAGCGTCGTGACGTGCGCCGTGACGACTCCTGATGGGTCGTGACCGTCTTGGATGGGGCCCTCGGTTCATGACACGGGATCTGCTGTCGCGGACACGTGTGAGGCCGCCTTCAGAGCGCACGAGCAGGCTGGCTCTATCAGACCGCCGCTGGCAGCGACTGGAGGGCGGATGACGAAGGGTGCATTTCGGTGCCAGTCTTGATAGCACGATGGGAATGGAGGAGATCGACGATGTTACAACGCTACCTACGCTTGAGCGTGTTGCCCGTGATGGTGACGTCGGTATTGCTTGGCGGCTGCTCGAGCGCTGCCACCACGGCACCCGCGACGGCGGCACCCGCGACGGCGGCACCCGGGACGGCGGCACCCGCGACGGCGGCACCCGCGACGGCGGCACCCGCGACCCAGGCGGGACCGCCAATCGTTCTCGGCCTTAGCAACTCTTACATCGGGTCGTCATGGCGACCTCAGATGCTGACGGACTTTGAGACTGAAGCGAAGCAACTGGTGAGCTCTGGGAAGATCTCTCGCTACGTCATGCAGAGCGCCGACAACACAGTGGCCACGCAGATCTCACAGATCAATGACATGGTCGCCTCCGGCGTGAACCTCCTGATCATCGACGCAGCGTCGTACAATGGCTTGGACGCGGTCGTCGACCAAGTCGTGGCGCAGGGCGTTACAGTTGTCTCGTTCGACAACGTCGTCCAGACGACTAAGGCCGTCAATCTGCTGCAGGATGAGGACATCATCTCAAACTCCTCGGCTCAGGCGATTGCGGACTTGGTTAACCACACAGGAACTGTTGTATTGATGCTCGGCGTGGCGGGCTCACCACTCAGCGATGATCGCCAAAAGCGAGCGGAATCAGTGTTCAAGCAGTACCCGAACATCAAGATCCTCGAGGCGTATGGCCAGTGGAACGCGGCCGTCGCCAAGACGCAGATGGCAACCATCCTTTCCGAGAATCCCAACATTGCCGGTGTCTGGACGCAGGGTGACATGTTCGCCGGAATTGAAGGGGCGTTCACGGATGCCGGGAAGACCGTGCCGCCGATCGTCGTGGACGGGACCTACGAAGGCCTGAACTGGTGGAATGCTCATCTCGCCAGCGGGTACAAGACCGTGGGCATCGTCGTCCCGCCGGCCGAGGTTCTCGATGCGATCTCCGTCGGTCTGCTGATCCGACAAGGATGCACGCCGAAGAGCAACCCCCTCGTCCTGTCACACCCCCTAATCACCAATGACACGATCAGCCAATACCTGAATCCGAGCGCTCCGGCAGCCGACTTCATTGACACGCGGCTTGTCCCGGAGGATCAGCTGCCCGTCAAATACCTGACCTGCCCATAGACATAACGTCGGAAGTGGGCGAGGGAGGCTGACGTGCTTGATGGTGGGCTCCGCGTGGTGTCTGTCTCGAAGTCGTACGGCCGCGTGGATGCATTGGTCGACGTCTCGCTAGCAGTGCAACCTGGCGAAGTCCATGCGCTGGTGGGTGAGAACGGTTCGGGCAAGAGCACCCTCGTGAAGATCCTGGCGGGTTCCGTGCGGCCTGATCGAGGCGAGATCTGGTACCGGGGACGCCAACTGTCGCTTTCCTCGCCCAGTCACGCTCACCGAGCCGGGATCGCGACAGTGTTTCAGGAGCTGTCGGTCATCCCGTCTCTAACGGTGGCCGAGAACATAAGCCTTCTCGCCCTTCCGCGTACTCCGGCCGGCACAATCGACCGGAAGGCCGTGTTGCACCGAGCGGAGGAGGTGGTCTCGCAGTACGGGTTCCATGTGAACCTGGATGCCAGATGCAGCTCGCTTTCCGTCCAGCAACTCCAGCTCGTCGAGCTCGCACGAGCGCTTTCATCTGACCCCAACGTTCTGGTCTTGGACGAGGCAACGTCGGCACTCGACGCGCCAGAGGCCGCTGAGGTTATTCGGATCTGTCGCGACGTCGCTGGCGCAGGCCGAGCAGTGGTCTTCATCTCACATCGGCTGGATGAGGTGTTTCAGGTTGCCGACTGGTGCAGCGTGCTCCGGGACGGTCACCTGATCTCGACTAGGTCAATGCAGCAGACATCCCGAAACGACATGCTGCAGGATCTCCTCGGGGACAAGGCAGCCGCCATACTATCGAGGCATGCGCTGCGCGTATCGAGCGGCGGGCCTCCGCTCTTGAAGGCCGTGCTGCCACGGGCATGCTGGCGAGGCCGAGAGGATGTCTCATTCGCTCTTAGCGAAGGGGAGATCGTTGGACTGGCCGGTCTTCAAGGGCAGGGTCAGAAGGAAGTTCTTCAAGTAGTGGCCGGCGACTTGCCCGGATCTGGTAAACAGCTACTGCTAGGTGATCGGCCGATAAGTGTTTCGTCCCCCGCCGACGCCTTGCGTCATGGTCTCTGCTATGTCCCAGAGGACCGCCACCGAGACGGGTTGTTGAGCGGTCATTCCGTGTTAGTCAACCTGACTCTCGCTGTCCTGAAGGCGGTCAGTCGGTTTGGCTTCCTGAACCGGCGCTTGGAGATACGGCTCTACCATCAAATGGTCGCTCAATTGGGCATCCACGTTGATTCTTGGAAACAGCCCATCGAGTCCCTCAGCGGTGGTAACCAGCAGAAGGTGCTGCTAGGCCGGGTCCTTCTGGCCAGACCCCGGGTGTTACTGCTGGATGATCCAACGCGAGGCATAGATGTCGGTGCCAAGGCCGACGTTTACGAGACTCTCCGGAGTCTGGCTGACCAGGGAGTGGGCGTGCTCCTGAACTCGACCGAGATCAAGGAGCTGGCTGGCGTGTGCGACCGGGTGCTGGTCTTCCACGATCGGCGCCTGGTCGCACAGCTCGCCGGCGATGAAACCACGGAGCGACACTTGCTCCACGCTATGTTGGGCGAATCACGATCTGAGATTGACCCGCGGGATGAGCAGGGTTCCCCGCAGGTGGACGGCTCGCCTACGCGGCAGCAGCCCAGCGGAGTATCCACATGACCGAAGCTGCAAACGCCACGAATGAGCGTGCGCTCCCTGCCTCTCGAGCGTTGATCATTGAGTTGGGCGACGTTGCGATCTACGTCGGCCTGTTTCTCCTGATAGCGGCGAGCACGGCCTTTGAGCCTACGACGCTGCAGCCTTCGCGGCTCCTGTACACGGTGGCGATATCGCTCGTCCTCATCTTCGCGGCCGTCGCCGAAGGGTTGGTAATGCTTCTCGGGTCGATTGACCTTGCTGTTGGCGCTGTGATCACGCTCGTGAATGTAGTAGTCGCCAGCATCGTGTCGACCAACCCGGCCCTTGGCATCGCACTCGCTATCGCCGTGGGTTGCGGTGCTGGGGTTGTGGCGGGACTTCTGGTCGCGTACGTACGCCTACCCTCGATTGTCGTCACGCTCGCTCTTGCATCTGTGTGGGGAGGGATCGCTCTCTACGTGATGCCCACACCGGGTGGGTCGGTACCGGCGTTGTTGCAGCAGCTCATCTATGGTCCTTGGCCTATCGTGATCGTGATCGTGTTGGTGGCCGCCTTGTACTGGTTCTCGCGTCTCCGTCTAGGTCGCTTCACGTATGCGGCGGGCGCGGACCCTGCGGCAGCCTTCCGGGCTGGCATCCCAGTCGAGAGAACACGAGTGGTCGTGTTCGGCATTGCCGGCATGCTGCTGGGCATTGCGGGGATCTTGTTCTCTGCGCTCACAGGCGGGGGCGACCCTCTCGCAGCAAACGCCTACACCCTGCCCGCGATTACCGCCGCAGTACTCGGCGGCATCGCTTTCCGCGGTGGCAAGGGGACCCTATGGGGCGCAATTGCCGGAGCTGTAGCCCTTACGCAGATCACGCACCTCGTGTTCTTCATGGGCGTGCCGGCCTTCTACCAAGGGATAGTCAATGGAGCCCTTCTCGTCCTCTCGGTCGGAATCTCGCGGGCCACGTCGGATAGAGCCATCGTCATCCGCGTTCGGCCCATGAGGATAGCAATTACACGAGCCTGAGAGTGCGTGCTGTGACCTTCGGCGGACCTCTCAACGTCGTTGCGGCGTTCTGAAAGGAAAGCGGGCTGACGTGGTTAAATCAGTTACCACCCATGGAGAGGCGGAGACTCAAGAGGGCTCCATCGGCTCGCGTCGACTCGCGGATCTGCTCGCTCTCCTTGGGCGGTCACCCACGGTCGTTGCCTATCTCATCATCGTCGCGTTGGTCCTCATTGGGCAGGCGCTTATACCTGGCTTTTTCGCGGTCAGCCATATCGTGACCGTCCTGAATCTGTCAGCGATCCTGGGCGTGGTGGCGGCGGGCCAGACAGTCGTTGTCGTTTCGGGCGGCATAGATGTCTCAGTGGGACCGGTAGTCTCTCTGGCAGAGGTCCTGACGGTGAGCTGGGCGCAGGGTGGCAACATCAATGGGCTTGCGCCGGTCCTTGTGATAGCTGCCGTGGTGGGCCTCATCAACGCCCTGGGCGTGTCCTACCTCCGGATCAACGCTCTGGTTATGACACTCGGCACCGGGACTGCCGTGAGCGGCTTTCTTCTCGTGATTACCAACGGGTCCGCGGGTGGTCAGCCGCCAGCTGTCCTGTCAACTTTCATGAGGAACTCTTGGCTGGGACTGCCCGGACCCCTCTGGGCTTGGCTTGGTGTTGCCCTCATCACAGTCCTGATCGTTCATCAGTCGCGCTTCGGTCGGTCGCTCTATGCGTTGGGAACGAACAAGCGAGCCGCGCGTGTCGCAGGCATTAGCGAGAGCCGTGTCAACATCGGGGTGTACATCCTGAGTTCCCTGGCGGCCGCTGTCGCAGGCATCACCTTGGCCGGCTTCGCTGGTACCGGCTACTTCGGAATTGGCAACGAGTACACGATGCTATCGATCGCGGCTGTCGTGATCGGAGGGGCATCCATCCTTGGCGGAAAGGGGAGCTACTACGGCACGATAGCCGGCGTGATCATTCTGGGTCTCATCAGCGACATCCTGACTGTTTCGGCGGTAGCAGCCGCCGGAAGGTCGATCATTGAGGGGGCATCAATACTGTTGATTCTGGTCGCATACGGCCGAGAGAAGGCTCTGCGGGCTTGACTATGTGCAGATCACCCATCATGGGGAGGAAGACCGTCGTTTGAAGGACGGAGGAGGTCGAAATGTGCGGTCCTAATGTCGTCACGGACGAGGTTCGCAATCGCATCGCTGCCTGCAATGCTCGTTTCCGGGAAGTCTCGCGCAGTCCGTTTGGTGAAGACGACCAAATAGGAATGCTGAATCTGATCGGTGCCGATTCGATGCGCGAGATTGTGTCGGAGGCCGATGCCTCTCGTGTCTTCGATTTGGCGGTCGACTACTTCATCGGGATGCCTAGCTGGACCGGTTTCGGCGATCCTTCATTCCAGATCTGGATGTCGCATACACCGTCTGGGAGCATCGTCGACAACGTGGTGGGCGTCGAGAGATCGCAGAACGAGCTCGTCAGCTACTCCGGCGACTGCATCACGATGTACACCCACTGCGGCACACACCTTGACACACTCGCGCACTTCGGGTACCGAGGGCTGATATGGAACGGCTTCTCTGAAAAGGAGCACTTGGGGAGCCGTCACTGGCGCGCGTGCGGCGCTGAGAAACATCCTCCGATCATTGCGCGTGGCGTGTTGCTGGATGTCGCTGCCACCGAGGGTGTTGAAGTCCTGCCTGCCGGATTCGTAATCGGGGCCAAGGAACTCCAGAAGTGCCAAGAGGCGCAGGGTACCCAAGTGCGACCGGGCGATGTGGTCTTGCTGAGGACCGGGCGGATGAGACTCTGGCCGGATCCGGAAGCCTATATCCCGGACGAGCCTGGTCTTGACCGAGAAGGTGCCGAGTACCTTGCCAAAGCTGGCGCCATCCTCATTGGGGGCGACAACATTGCGCTTGAAGTGCGGCCCTCTGGTGATCCGGACAACTTCCACGTTGTTCACACGTACTTGCTTGCAGAGGCGGGGATCCCGATTCTGGAACTGGTTAACCTGGAGGAGCTGGCGGCTGAGAAGGTGACAGAATTCGCGTTCGTGGGGGCCGGCCTGAAGATCCGCGGAGGCACGGGAGCCCCGATGAGGCCGCTCGCCATGCCACTGCGCAAGTGATGCGGCTACATCCTGGAGCCGGGCATCAGGATAGTGGGGCATGGATGGTCTAGGGATGCCGGACTCGACCTACGACACGGTCGTCATTGGCGCGGGCGTCGTTGGCTTGGCGGTCGCGCATGAGCTGCTCAGACGCCGGCCTTCGCAGCGTGTAGCGGTTCTAGATAAGGAAGAGGGCGTCGGCCGCCATCAAACGGGGCGAAACAGCGGCGTTGTGCATTCTGGCCTGATGTATCGGCCGGGCTCTCTCAAGGCACGCCTTTGCATAGAGGGCCGCAGCGAGCTGCGCCGATTCTGCGGCGAACATTCGATCCCATATCGTGAGACGGGGAAGATCATAGTCGCTGTCCGCCATGAGGAGATCGCACGCCTCCAGGCGTTGCTCGCTCAGGGTCGGACGAACGGTGTCCCGGGTCTGGAGCTGCTTGGCCCGGCAGAGATGCGCCAGCACGAACCCAACGTGCAAGGCATCGCTGGAATCTGGTGTCCCTCGACCGCCGTTGTCGATTTCGGCCTGGTAGCGACCGCGTTGGCTGGCGCCGTCGTGGAATCGGGGGGCGCCCTCCTACTGGGTCAGGAGGCAATGAAGATCGTTCCTCAGGATCTGGGTGCAGTCATCGAGACAACGGGAGGCCGGATTCAGGCGACGCGCACCGTGGTGTGCGCCGGGTTGCAGACTGACCGACTTGCTGGGACAGTAGCCGACCAGGCCGGGCTCCGTATCGTCCCCTTCCGCGGGAACTACTTTGTATTGAGCCCCAGGGCGAGCAGGCTTGTCCGCTCCATGGTCAACCCGGTCCCAGACCCGCGTCTGCCGTTTGTTGGCGTCCATTTCACGCGACTGGCCGATGGGCGAGTCCTAGTGGGTCCGAACGCAGTCGTTTCGCTCGCCCGAGAGAAATACGACCATTGGAGCATGAACCTTGGCGATGCGTGGTCAACCATCTCGTGGCGAGGTTTCTGGCTTCTCGCCCTGCGGTACTGGGCGGTGGGCCTACGCGAGATGTGGGAGGACAGTGTGAAGACGGCATACCTTGCGTCGGTTCGGCGGTACCTGCCCGACATTGAAATGGACGACCTCCTGCCAGGACCGGTTGGGATCCGCGCGCAGGCCGTGACTCGATCAGGAAGGTTGCTGGACGATTTCTCCATAGCCCACACTGGTTCAGTCACGTATGTGATGAACGCGCCGTCGCCTGCCGCCACGTCCGCCTTTTCCATAGCCCGGGAGATCGTCGACCGACTCGACGGCGCTAGGTCGGCTGGGCAGTGAGTTGGAGGAGCTTGTGCTGTCACCCAGTCTTCTCACGGCCAGAGAGCGCATACGCGCCCTGTCACACCTGAATGCCTTCCTGTCACTCACGGACGACGAGGGCACCGGGCCTGTTGTCGCGGTTAAGGATCTCATCGACGTGCGGGGGAGCGTGACCACAGCAGGCAGTCCGATCGCGGCACGCGGGCCCGCTCCAGAAGACGCCGAAGTGGTACGCCATATCCGTCGGTCTGGGTGTGTCATTGTTGGCAAGACCAATCTGTGCGAATGGGCGTTGGGCCCCACCGGAGAGAACCCACACTACGGCCCGGCGCTGAACCCCCGAGACCCGTCGCGAATGAGCGGCGGGTCATCGAGCGGCTCAGCGGTCGCCGTTGCGGCCGGCATGTGCGCCTGGGCGATAGGAACCGACACAGGCGGGTCGATCCGAATCCCAGCCTCGCTCTGTGGAGTCGTGGGCTTCAAACCCACCCTCGGAATCGTCAGCACCGACGGCGTTGTGCCACTGAGTCCATCGCTTGACACCGTTGGGCCGCTCGCGCCGAGTGTGTCCGAAATCGCCAGGGCTTTCGAAGTCATTTCTGGCACCACCGTGCCTCTCCCAGAGCAACCGATGCCCCTAGGGAAGCTTCGGCTAGCGACCCCCGCGCGGTGGGTTGCTGATCTCGATCAGCAGACATCCCTTGCGTGGGCCGAGGTGATAGAGCGGCTCAGACCAGCGGAGATCCCATTTCCGGATCTGGCGCGAGCCGTGAACATCGGCGTCATCATCTTGCGTGTGGAGGCCTCGGCCTTTCATCGACCGTGGCTCCTGACCTCGCCGGAGCGGTACGGCGCGAGTACTCGCGCACGCCTCGAACTGGGCATGCACGTCCCGGCAGTGGACTACGTGGACGCGTTGAGTGATGCGAGGCGATTTCGACGCGACGTGGAGGAGGCTCTGCTTGACTGGGATGCCCTGATCTTGCCGACTACTGCATGCGTAGCCCCACTTTGGGAGACTGAGAACGTCAACGAGCCTCTTGCGCGCTTCGTGAGGCCTTTCAACGTCTCGGGACATCCGGCACTGTCGTTGCCCGTACCAGGTCCGGGGCTGCCGGTCGGACTCCAAGTCGTTGGACACTACGGGCAGGATGCCAGGCTGCTGAGGGCCGCACTTGCCGTGGAACACGCCCTGTTGGCTGGTCGATAAAGGAGGCGGAAACGCGAGCACCAGACTCGGTCACGCATGTGCGCGGGAGACCAGTACATCGGGCCCGCTTGGCGAGTGCCGGTGCTCGCGGCATCGGAATGGCTGCTGTGCACGGGGCGCACGAGACCCTGCACAGGGGTACGACGCGATCATGAACGACGTGGATAACCCTTTGGTTCTCGTCGAGGTGGTGGACGATCGAAGGGAGCCCGAGATCCAGCGAATCTGACTGGAGACAATAGCGACAAGGAGTCGTCCGACGTGCAGCTGACAGACGAAGAACACGCAATGCTCGCGGGTGAACAGGGCACGCTTATCCAGAAGTCCATGGAGATTCTGGTCACCCTCGGCGAGATCTACGGGGCGACCCGCATGGTCGAGGTCACCAATGTCCACAGCCCGGGCGTGTCGTACCGGGTCGCGGGCGATGCCGGGCTCGACTATGTGAAAGAGGCCAGCGGGGCCGGCCATTTCCGCGTTCGCACGACTCTCAACACGGGCGGGATCGACGGCTTCAACTGGAAAGAGATCGGCTTCCCTCCTGATTTCGTCGCGCGCCAACTCGAGCTAAATACGGCCTACGAAGATCTCGGCGCCTCCCCAACTTACACCTGCACGCCTTACCTGAGCGGGAGCATTCCGCAGGTCGGTGAGCACGTTGCGTGGGGGGAATCGTCCGCGATCATCTTCGCCAACTCGGTCCTCGGCGCGAGAACGAACCGCGAAGGAGGACCGACCGCGCTGGCGGCCGCAGTAACGGGCAGGGTTCCGGCCTACGGCCTGCACCTCGACGAGAACCGCAAGGCCAACTGGCTTGTGCGGGTCAACATGAAGATCTCGTCGGACCGGGACTTCGCCGTGCTGGGCTACTTCGTTGGCCAGACCGTCGGCGGCGGCGTCCCACTCTTCAGCGGGATCCATGAGCGGCCCACGCTGGAGAACTACAAAGCCCTCGGTGCGGCTTTGGCGTCATCGGGGGCCGTGGCCCTCTACCACGTCGAGGGGCTCACGCCGGAAGCGCCCACCAAGGACGCCGTTCTTGCGCAGACCTACCAGACGATCGACTTTGGCCCCATCGAGTATGAGGCCGTGGTGGCCAAGTTCTCGCCGGCGGCGCCGGTGAATGCCGTCATCTTCGGCTGTCCGCATTGCTCCATCGAAGAGATGCATCGGATTGCGGAAGCCCTCGACGGCCGGAGACTCCACATGGACATGTGGGTCTGTGTGTCGCATCCGGTCTACGCGCTGGCCGAGAGATCGGGGTACGTGAGGAGCATCGAGGATGCCGGCGCGACCATCCTGAGGGACACGTGCCCCATCTTGGGCGCCACCCTTGACAAGGGCTTCAAGGTGGTCGCGACCAACTCCGGAAAGCTCGCTCACTACATGCGCGGCCTTTGGAATGTCGAGACGAGCCTGCTGCAGTTCGAGGACTGCATCGCAGTGGCACTGCAGTAAGAGAGGTCCTCAGGAATGCAGGATGTGGTTGTTCTAAAGGGTCGGAAGATCGTCAAGGGCCGGGCCGAGGGCCGCGCGCTGATGACTAGGGAGGCGATCTCGTTCATGGGGTCGACCGACCCCAAGACGGGCACGATCATCGAGCGCGGGCACGAGATCGAAGGGGAGTGCATGCAGGGGAAGATCCTCTGCTTCCCTACCTCGAAGGGCTCCACCGGCGGCTCCTACATGCTGTACGACGCCGTCAAGCGTGGCGTCGGGCCCATCGGCATCGTCAACATTCAGGCAGAGTCGATCGCGGTCATTGGTGCCATCGTCTCGGATCTGCCGATGGTCGATGGCATCGACATCTCGCAGATCAGGACTGGCGACTACGTGGAACTGAATGCCGACGCGGGTGTGGTTAAGGTCTATCGGGACCGCTGACCGTGGCCGCGGCCGGATACGGGGGAGGGCTGGCTGTTGGACTCGGCACATAGCGGGCACCAAGTGATTGGCTGCCTGCTCGATTCGCGAGATGGAAGTGTGGTCGATGATGTTTGACATCTGCCGGAACTCGCCCCAGGTTGAGAGATCACTTCTCGAAGGCCTGGCGGTACATGGAAGCGCGACTGTCCACGAGGCTATGGGACGGCGTGGTGCCATGGATGGCTCCATCAAGCCCCTCGATCCGAGAATGCGAGTCTGCGGCACAGCTCTCACAGTGCGCTGCCCTCCAGGCGACAATCTGATGCTGGTCAAGGCCGTCAGCATGGCGCGTCCAGGCGACGTCCTCGTGGTTCAGCTTGACGGCAGTCCAAGGGTGGGCCCGTTCGGTGAGGTGCTCGCAGTCGAGTGCGCTTGCAGGGGCGCCGCGGGCGTCGTGGTGGACGGAAGCGTCCGGGACTCGCGCGAGATTATTCGCTTGGGTCTCCCTGTCTTCTGCGCAGGCATCGCCATAACTGGCACCGCCAAGGCTTCGCTTGGCTCCATCAATCACCCCATATCGTGTGGCGGTGAAACGGTCCGGCCCGGAGACGTCATCCTCGGTGACGCCGACGGATTAGTGGTCCTCCCGCCGGATTCCGTGGCTGACGTCGCCGCGGCGGCGGACAGACGGGTGGCCAAGGAGGCTGACGTCATGGCCAAGCTGAGGGAGGGCAAATCATTGTTCGAGCTCTATGGCTACCAGAAGATCTTGGACTCACTCGGGTGCAAGAGTGAGGTCTGATGCTGGGCGAGCATCCGGAAGTGCGGCCCATGGCGGTCAGTTGACAGCCAGTTCCCCGCGCGAGCACGGCGAGAGGGACCAACCATGACATTCGATCAGCAGAGCAGAGCACGCTTCATGAGGCTCTCGACCACCAACGTCTCGGACGCGCTCGACACGCTTGGGCTCCGAGGGGCTACGTACGGCATCCATCCTCTCCGCGAGAGCTGGGACAAGGTCGTCGGGCGGGCGGTGACCGTCAAGCTTGTCGCCGCCGGCTTGACGAAGGGCGAGCATCACCTCGGGGTCCAAGCGATCGATCAGGCAGAGGAGGGAGACGTGATCCTGATCGACAACGGTGGGCGGTTGGACGTGTCCTGCTGGGGAGGCATCCTGGCCAACGGCGCCAAGAGAAAGGGCGTTTCGGCCGTTGTGATCGACGGAGCATGCCGAGATCTCGACGACTGCATCGAGATCGACTTTCCCGTGTTCGCGCGGGGCACCGTGGTCGCCACCGCCCGCTCGCGAGTGATGGAACAGGCCACCAACGTCATGGTGCAGTTCGGCGGGGTTCAGGTCCGGCCGGGCGACATTGTCATGGGGGATCGCAGCGGCGTCGTGATCGTTCCGCAGGAGCAGACAGAGGGGGTCCTCCAGAAGGCTGAGGAGCTCTTCGAGAAGGAGGAGGCGATGGTTCGTGAGATACGTGCTGGCGCCTCGATGATCGAGGTGGATCGAAAGTACAACTACGAGAAGATGCTGAAGTGACGAGGTGAGGAAGCGGTTCGGGTCACGAAGAGTTCCGCCGTCCGGAACTGGTGGCGGCTCAACTTCGTGCAGCGGCTATCGCCCGGGCGCGAGATTCGAACTGCCCAGTTCACGAAGCGAGAGATGGCATGGATGAATGTGTTCAGCGACTCAAGCGCCTCGACACCACATGTGTCTCAGACGCACTCGATCGTCTCGGCGTGGCCGGTGGGCTGCTCGGCATCAAGGCGGTCTCTCCAGGACAGCGCATCTGTGGCCCGGCATTCACGGTGCACTACGTCCCGTGCGGCCAGGTGAAGGGCACCGTCGGTGACTTCCTCGACGATGTCCAGGCTGGTCAGGTGATTGTCATAGACAACGCCGGGCGTGACTACTGCACCGTATGGGGCGACATCATGTCGATCGCCGCCCTGCGAGGTCGCGTCGAAGGCACCGTCATCGACGGAGTCTGCAGGGACATTCCGGCCATCAGAGAGACGGGCTATTCGGTCTTCAGCAAGGGGTGGTATATGGTGACCGGCAAGGACCGCGTGGAAGTGGATGCCGTCGGAGTGCCGGTGTCCGCCAGCGGTATCCAGGTCCGGCCAGGCGACATAGTCCTCGGGGACGACTCCGGCGTAGTCGTGGTCCCCCAGGTCCTAGTGCAGGAAGTCTTGGAGCTCGCTGAGAAGATCGACGAGACTGAGCGCCTGATCATCGATGAGGTTCGGCGCGGAACTCCGTTAAGGGATGCACGCCAGAGGTTCGGCTACCACAAGCTGCAGTCGAGGCAGACACCGGCGCGATGACCAGCCACGCCATTGCAATTGGCAGCGGTCGAACCCGTCGCGTCGGCTCCACCCGGTGTCAGGGGGCCACATGATAGTCCACGGGAGGTACTCCAGATGAACGATATGCAGGCCACGAGCGCAACCCAGAGCCTCGCAAGACTCATCTGCCATACCTCCTACGGTGACCTGCCTGAGCAGGTCCGCCATGAGGCGAAGCTGCGAATCGCCGACGTGATCGGAATCGGGCTGTCCGGGAGCCGCACGGCAGTGAGCCGAATTGGCGAATTCGCCAAGAAGGCGGGCGGCGAGGGCAGCTGCACCATCTGGGGAAGCGGAGCCCGGACGTGCTCTCCGTACGCGGCGCTGGCGAATGGCACCCAGGTCTTCCACCTGGAACTCGACGACGTGCATCGCACCTCTCACACTCATCCGGGCGTATCGACGATCCCGGCCGCATTGGCGCTGTGCGAGGAGCGCGGCCTCGGTGGCCGTGATCTCATCATGGCCACTGTGCTCGGTTACGAGGCATGTATTCGCATCGGTCTGGCCGTGAGTCCGTCGATCTACGTCGACCGAACGTTCCTCGCCCCCGGAACACTCAGCGTGTTCGGCGCTGCCGCGGCCGCCGCCAAGCTCATGGGCCTCGATGAGGCGCAGACCGCGGGAGCTCTCGGTGCCGTTTCCTACTTCGGGCCAGCGGCCCCGTTTGAGTCGTTCCGCCTCGGCGCTGGCATCAAGGACATGATTCTTGGTTGGGGGAACCTCTGCGGAATCTATGGAGCCGAACTGGCGGCGGCCGGGTTCGAGGGTCCGGTGACCGCACTTGAAGGCGACTTCGGGTTCTTCCGCACGACTTCCGCGCGCCATGACACGAGCCGTGTAGGCCGCGACCTCGGCAAGGCCTTCGAGATCATGAACACGGGCGTGAAGCCCTACGCCTGCTGCCGCCAACATCACGCAGCCATCGACTGCATGCTGGAGATGCGCGAGCGCGACGTCTTTGGCCTCGATGACGTTCAGGGCGTCCGGGTGCGGACCTTCATGGTCTCGAGCCGCGGCGACAAGAAGATCCCGGGGACGATCGCCGAAGCCAAATACAGCATCCCCTACATCCTGGCGGTGACCCTGCGCGACGGGAAGGCTTGGCGAGAGCAGTTCACCGACGCGCTCCTAGGCGACAAGCAGCTGCTCGAGTTTGCGTCCAAGGTGGATGTCGAGCCCGACCAGGAGCTTGACAAGCTCTACGACGAGAAGTGGCCGGCCATCGTCGAAGTCAGGCTGCGCGACGGCCGTCAGTTCAGTAGCCGGCACGATCTGCCGCGCGGCGAGCCTGAATTCCCCTGCACCGCGGCTGAGATGAAGGAGAAGTTCGTTTCGCTGGCCTGCGACGCCGTCACCCCGGATCACGCAGCAAGCATCTGGGAGGCGATCCTCCGGCTCGACGACATTGCCGACGTCAAGGAGCTCACGGCGTTGCTCGTTGCCGACACCTGAGCGACCCTCCCTGCCGGCCCTGCGGACTGCGCAGTTGGAGCGAGCGCCTGCGCAGGGAAGAGCGGCCGAGAGGTTCAGGCGCTGCCGACCTGGCAGACGCGACCTTCACCATTACGAAACCTCGCACAGTATCCCAACTGATAAGCCCCCTTCTCCTCCCCCCAGCGACCGCGTCGACGACGCGGTCGCTGGGTCAGCACGCGGTGCCGGGTCCATCTGCCGATGACTGCGGACCGAACATGGGATTGGCCTCGACGACGCTCCGATCGGGTAGGTCGAGATGGGACGGAGTCGGTGGCGGGTAACCGGTGCCGCCCACGAAAGCGGCGCTGCTTTGGTCGGTCGCCCACCGCAACCTTATTGCGCATGGCGTGGGCGACGATCGCACAGCGAGGAGACCCTCGGGAACTGCCACGGTCAGCCCGTTTCGAGCCCAGCTCTAGCCAGAGCGCTCGCCGCACGTGCGCCGAGTGCCTCAGGCGTCTGCTGCGCGTAGCGTCGGGTCGGCACTGTAGAGGAATGGCCCAGATACCGGCTCACTTCTTCGAGGGGCATCCCGTTGTTGACCAGAAGCGTCGCTGTCCCGTGGCGGATGCGGTGTGAGCCGAAGCAACGCAGGCTCCCGCCGCCGGCGTGATAGCGGCGGGTGAGCATCAGCGAGAGGGCGTTCATAGTCAGTGGCCGCCGCTCACCGCCGGCGTGGGAGAGGAAGAGCAAGCCCGGATCGTCGCTCACGGTAGGTGAGGCATGCAGGAAGGCGGCTCGGCCGCGCTCGAGGTAGGCGGATATCACCCCCGCCGTTCGAGGCTGCAGCGCGAGCTCGAGGGTCTTGCCGCCCTTGGCCCGCCGGAAGCGAATGACTGCCCGTTCGAAGTCCACGTCTTCTGCTCGCAGCAGCCGCACGCTCGAGTTGCGAGCGGCGGTCGTGACCAGGATCGAGACGATGGCCGCATCTCGCAGATCAAGGGGGCCATCTCCGGCACAGCCCCGTTCAAGAGCATGCAGATCCTCGAGCGTGGCGCTCTTGGTCGGTGTCTCCTCCGATGGCAGGAGCGGATTGAGCGAAGCCCGACGCCGGGACCGCCGGAAAGGATTGACGGCCAGCAGTCCCTCGTCGACCAGCCAGATGGCGAGCGAGCGGATGGGTCGCACATACGCATTCACGCTGTTGGCCGAGAGTGTCTGGACACGTCCTGCCGCAAGCGAACGACCGAATGCGTCGGGTGCCCCCCGCCAGACACCCGACACCTTCGGCCGGGAGCGAAGATCACTCACGTAGTCGACCAGGGTCATGAAATCGAGAGACCTCGTCGTTACCGGCAGCTCGTTGTCCTCGAGGTAGTCGACCAAGCGGGCGAAGTCGTCGGCATGCTTGCGCCGCGTGACCGGGGCCCAGGTCGAGCCGAAGGTCGCGGTGTATTCGGCGATGAGGGGGCGAAGTGGAAGGGCGGGGAGGCTATTGAGCCTGGCCCGGCGGCGGATGAACGGTGCTGCCGAACCGGTCTCGACAGCGTTATCCACTCGCGCTAGCATGACGTTATATTACGTCAGTACAACGCTTCCAGCAACCGTAACCAGACCCACAGGAGACACACATATGCCCCCAAATGACGACGAGTTCCGAGCCGCCCTGCGCGACATCCTGGCTCGATCAGATATGTCGATGCGGGCTCTCTCGGCCGCGATGGGACGTGATCCTGGATACGTCGCAGCCCTGCTGGATCCGTCTCGTCCGTCGCGGGCACGGCCAACCCCGGCAGATCTTCTGGCGGCGTCGGATGCGACCGGTATCAGTTTCGTCGAACTGCTCGAAAGCCTATGGGGGATCCCGCTCTCGCGCCTGGCAGACGAGCTTGCCCGACTCGGCGCGGGACCCTCCAGGCAGGGTGAAGCCGGCCGACGTGCTCGCCCTGGGTCCACTGCATCGGCAAGTCGCGCCGGACGCCTTCGGGACTTCTTCGATCCTGCTGATGCGCCGGATGGGACTGTTAGCCTGCGGACCTCGAAACGGGGCATAGTCGAGGGGTCAGAATGAGTTCCTTCAGGAGGCGATCCATGCTCAGCGACTTCCCGATCTACCCCACCCTTCCGGCCAGTGACCTGGCGCGTGCCCGGCGCTTCTACGAAGAGACCCTCGGCTTCACCGTCGATTCGGCCACGCCGGCGGGAGTCATGTAC
>JBEKVD010000034.1:0-27985 GCA_049514315.1 Candidatus Limnocylindrales bacterium
CTCGGTTGCTCTCGCCTCAGCCGACCTGTACCAACCGTAGCTTGACGGCGCTAGTGTTGCGCTCATGAGGAGCCGGCCGAAACCGGAGGTGGAATTGGGCTAGGCTTTGGAGGCGTTGCGGGGCGCTGACGCTGCCCGCCGCAGTGGCCCGGCGCCGTGCGCCTGGCAATGGGGGGATGAGGATCAGGACATGACCGAGCAGACGGCGCCGAGGGGCCTCGGGCCCAGCAGTCGCCGACCCTGGTCTTTGTGGCGCAGGCTCGGCCGGCTCAGCAGCGCACTGACGCGGTGGCCCGTGATCGCTGTGTTGTTCCTCGCCGCGTTGCTCCTGGGCTGGATCGGCTTCGACGCCAGCATGGCGGCGTTGCACGAGCCCGGGACCTTCCTCGACAAGCTGTATCGCTCCGCTCAGCTGTTCGTGCTCCACTCCGGGGACGTCCCTCCGCCGGTCCCATGGCAGCTGGAGGTGGCGCGGTTCCTCGCGCCGGCTGTCGACGCATTTGCAACCCTTCGCGCCGCGGCGGCGCTTCTCGGCGACCAGGCGTCCGGAATGAGAGTTCGCCTTTACTCAGACCACGTCGTCGTCTGCGGGCTGGGACGTCTCGGCTCGCTGGTAGCCAAGACCCTGCGCCGCGCTGGCCACGACGTGGTGGCGATTGAGTCGGACCCGCAGAACGACGCGATCGCACAATGCCGCGACGAGGGCGTCGTCGTCTTCGTCGGCGACGCAAGGGATCGCATGCTGCTGAAGAGGGCGATGGTGACGCGGGCCCGCTATCTCTTCGCCGTGACCGGGGACGACGCTCGCAACTCGAAGCTGGCCATCGATGCTGGCCGGCTCGTGATCGGGCGACGTCGGGCGCCGCTTACGTGCTTCGTGCACGTCGTCGACCACAAGCTGGCCGGCGTGCTGAGACAGGTTGGCGTGGCCCAGAACGATGGATCGGTCCGGCTCGAGTACTTCAATGCCTCCGAGCGCGGAGCACCTGCGCTTCTGCGGGAGTGCCCTGCCTTCGACAATGAAGGGCAGACCGCGCTCGGGTCGCCGCACATGCTCGTGGTCGGCCTCGGAGAGATGGGCAGCAATCTGGTCGTTCATGCCGCGAGGCGCTGGAAGTCGATACCGCCTGTGCGGGGCAAACGGTTCAAGGTGACAGTCGTGGACAGGAAGGCTGACGAGCACGTCGCCGCTCTCGAGGAACGCTTCCCACGGCTGAAGAACGTGTGCGACATAACCGGCCACAGCATCGAACTGGACTCGGCCGAGTTCGAGCGGGCCGGTTTCCTCTTCCGGCCGGACGGCGGCTGCGATGTCACGAGCGTGTACGTCTGCCTCGGCGACGATGCGCTCGGCTTGGGCGCGGCTCTGCACCTGCGCCACCGGCTCGGTGGCCGACAGGTGCCGATTGTGGTGCGCACGACCCAGGAGAGCGGGGTCGCGTCGATGCTGGGTGGTCGAGAAGGGAGCCAGACATACGGCGGCCTCGAAGTGTTCGGGTTGCTTGATCTCGTGTCCAGGCCGGATGTGCTGCTCCGCGGCCAGAACGAGGTGCTGGCGCAGGCCATACACGGCAAATACGTGCGGTGCGCATATGAGAAGGGCGAGACTCCGGAGAGCAACCCTTCGATGCTCGAGTGGGATCTGTTGCCCGAGTCGCTGCGGGAATCGAACCGTGACCAGGCCGCGGATATTCGCCGCAAGCTGCGCGCGGTCGGCTGCGACACCGAACCGCTGACCGACTGGGACGCCCCGCCACCGGAGCTGAGCGAGACCGAAATCGAGCTGCTCGCGCGCATGGAGCACGACCGCTGGACCGGGGAACGCAAGGCTGGAGGCTGGGTGCTGGGGCCGAAGAAGAACGAGGTTCGCAAGGAGAGCCCCTATCTGGTCCCGTACGATGAGCTGCCCGACGAGATCAGGGAGTCGGACCGGGCGAGCGTGCGAGGCATTCCGGCGTCTCTGGCCGAGGTCGACTTCGCCGTTGCCCGAGTCCGACCTGGTGTCGGCTGACCGGCGGCCACGGCCATCCGGGCCAGGCCGCAACCGGTGAGTGGTCGTTGCTCACCGGTTGGAAAGTGCCGGTGGCGTGGCACGTCAGCGGATCATGACGAAGACCTGCGAGCTCCAGATCGGCTCCAACCACACGTACAACGTTGTGATTGCTTGGGGACGGTCACTGCGTCCGGCTGGCAATGGGGAGCGGACGGCAATCCCACTGTCCATAACCCCGACGAGACGATCGCGCGACGCTGTCGCCCGACGGCACGTACATCACATAGTCTCGGCGGTCTACGTCGGCGGGTAGGGGGATCCCCCTGCTCCTGGACGGGCGGCCACCCGGTCGCCGGCGGCACAGGCACTGCAACTGACAGCTATCGCAACGTCTGCACCTTCAACGTCGTCCGCGAGGCGACCTCGTCGACCGACTACGCGAACCACGGCACGTATGTCAAGGCGATGGGTGGCGGCGATGATGCCGCCCACTCCTGCATCGGAATGCCGATCGTCGCCCAGCGGTAGAACTTCAGCCAGTTACACGAGAGGCCGCCCGATCTTGCGAGCGGCCTTTCGTGTATGTTCGCGGTGAGGGAAGCCCGACGATCCAGGCGTAGTCCGTCAGCTCATGGACTTCCCCTCAGATGCACTCACACGCCCGTCTCGCGGTGCACCTTCGCGAGACGAGCATTTCTCTGTCGAGATAAGCGGCCGACAGGCCGCCCCGTCTCGTCACGCCCCGGCCCCCGCTCCGCTGGTCGGCTACGTCGTCACAGCCAGACCGGCCGCGTGGGGGCCGTAGACGCGGGTGGGATGATGTGCAGAGCACGGGAGGCTTAGACACGCGGCCCACACTCTGGCCGCCGGGACCGCGCCGAGCCACTGGCGAGACCGACCCGGACACAGGACAGTTCCCGCGCGTCCAGGTGATGGCGGCGGGACCTCGACCGAGGGTACGGACGTGAAGGCCGGCGCGGGCTGGGTTCTCCAGCCAGACACGTTGCCAGGGCTCTCTGTCGGGGACGTCGTCGCGCTTGACATCGCGGAAGGCGAGTACGCTTTCTCGGAACCACGGCTGGGGCGAGCAGCCGGGCTGCAGGATACGTCGACGGACGAAGACACTGTACCCAGGGCCGGGGTCGGTATCGCCTCGCGACGACGCGCCGGCGATCAGCCTTACTTTGCTACGCCACCGAACGCCGCGTCTTCGCAGTTGCAAAGCCCAGCGAGCGTGGATCTGGTTCGTGTCCGAGCATCTGGATTCGTCACCACATCTGGAGAGGTGGACTCATGACCGATCAACCGGAACCGGCGCTTGCGTTCTGTCAGTTCTGCGGCGCGAAGCGGGTCATTGCCGGGCAAATCCATTGCGCATCCTGCGGCCATCAGCTCTCCCAGCTCTCGGACATAGCTCTCGGTCCGGTTCCGGCCGTGTCCGCGGCTGCGGCTGGGGCGGCGCTGGAGGTCCAGGCAGTCCCCGCGGCGCCGCTCGCTCCGGTAGCCGCCTCGATCCCCGAGCAGCCGCTGGACTACACCGCAAGGGTGACGCCACCCCCGCCCGCCTATACCCCGCCAACGCCGGACTTTAGCGTCCTGCCCGCATACCCTCCGCCAGTTCCTGCGGCGCGGCGTGGCGGTCCGAGCATCGGGCTCCTCTTGGCAGGAATCGCCGTCCTGTGCCTGATCGCCGGCGGCCTCTATTTCTTCATCAACAACTCTTCGGCCAACAGCGGCATCACCTTTAGCCCGGGCACGGTCAATTGCGCCGCGCCGGGCAACTTCACCATTGCCATGAGACTACCGTCTTCGGTCGGGGCCAGCGATACCCTCACCATAGAGTTCGACGGCAAGATCGAGGGCACCATCACCCCGGGCTCTACTGACACGATGGCCAAGCAATCAGACGGCAGTTGGCTGGACACTTCTACGGTCTCGGCTGCCGACGTGCAGTCCGCTTGCGCCACGGGCGGTGGCAATCAGGGCGCGATGGGAGAGCTGACTCCCGGAGCACACACCATGCAAATCCTGAGCGCCAACGGCTCAGTCTTGGCCTCGGGCTCTTATGCCGTGATCGGGACCGGCGTCGCCGGCGGCGCCACGGCGAGTGTTGTTCCGACCGTTGTCCCAAGCACAAGCCCGAGCGCCGTAGCGGTGAGCGGGAGCACCACCTTCGCTCCAGCACAGACAACGGCCGCAGTCACTAACGCGCCAACGCTTAAACCCTCCTCCAGACCCACCCCCGTACCGACGCCTACCCCTAGGCCAACCCCTGCCCCTACACCAACCCCTGCCCCTACACTCACCCCTGCCCCTACACCCACCCCTACACCCACGGGATACTGGATCTCGGGCAAAGCCGCCCTGCCCTCGGGCACGCACATCACGTTGGTCTTGGCCTGCGGCTCAGCGAACGGATGTGTTAGCACCCCCGCTGTAGCCGTAGGGCCCGTGTCTCCAGATGGCAGCTTCGACGTAGGTCCCGTGCCCAATGGCACGTACGATCTTGTGTTCGAAGACCAGCGCTCTGGATCTTGGTACATAGCTACCACGTATGGCGTGGAATTGTATTGGTCCAACATAAGCGGTGTGGCCCGCATAACTGTGGCGGGCGGAAACGTGAGTGGCCTGAACTTCTAATGACGGCAGGTCGAAACCGTCTCTGGTCGCCCAGATAACTCAAAGTCTCGCCGACGTCCATGCAGCCAACATCGTTCATATCGCCGCAATCCCGTGCCCGCAGCCGGGTCGTTAACCCATCCGACTGGGTTCGATCTGCCGGGTCCTCCATCAGGAGCCAGCCACCGATCGGACGGGCCTCGATGTGGAGCCGCTTGAGATCCGGCGAAATACAGAGGGGCCAATGAGGAGGGTGGAGGCGCCGGTGGCCCGGGGGTGAGATCGAGCCCGGCCACCCGGACCGTTGTCGTGATGGTGGCCGTGGAGGTGCATTTACGGTAGATGGGCTGAAGGATATGCCCGTGCGGGTCCAAGAACCCGGACACCGTGGAGGTGGACCATGATCGATCAACTGGACCCGCCACCGGGGTTCTGCGATTTCTGCGGCGCCAAGCGGATCGTCGCCGGCCAAAACCATTGCGCATCGTGCGGCCAGAAGCTGTCCCAGCTCTCGGAGCTAGCTCCCCGTTCGGTTCCGGCCGTGTCTGCGCCTGCGACTGGGGCGGCGCCGGAGGTCCAGGCAGTCCCCACGGTGCCGGTCGCTCCGGCGATGCCGGTAGCGCCGGCACCAGCGCCTGTCCCCTTTCCCATCCTCGAGCAGCCAGCGGCCAACGGATCTGGACCGGGCGTCACCATGGAGAAGGTAACAGACCGGATACCAACGAACGCGGATCGGCTTCGCGAACTGATACGTCAAGCACTCACGCAGAACCTCAAGCCGGACGAGGAGTTGCACTGGTTCAGCTCTGCAACCCAGTTCAGAGCGCCGGCCCTAGTGAGGATGTTGCTCTCTTGGGGGGTGGTTTTCCCGCTCTTCGGGCCTCTCCTGGCAATGCACCTCGTCAAGCTCTGGTACGTTGGCATTACAGCAGAGCGTGTCCTCTTCGGCCGAATCAAGCGCCCGTTCACACCAGATCCAATCGGAGTAATAGCCGTCCCACTGGTCGATGTCACGGTCGTCCGGAGTGGGCAAAGCGACGCTGAGTTGTTCGTCGCGAACCCTACAAGCGGGTTGCCGAGGAAGCTCAGGCTTCCCAGGGGAACCGCTATCCACAAGTTGCAGGCGTCGCTCAAGACCGCGCTCGGTCCGACTCCGGCAGTGGCCCCTGCGGCCGGCGCGGCACCGGTGGCACTTGCACCGATGCCGCCAGCCCCGGCACCAGCGCCAGTCGCGTTTCCCATCCCCGAGCAGTTGATAGCTCCAGCCCAGGTTCTGACGTCTCCTGTCGTACCCAACCCTTCTCCGCCGTGGGCTACGGCCGCTCCTGCAGACGCCGCAACGTTTCCTCCGGCCGCGCACCCTCCGCTGCCGGCGTCAGTGGCAGCACCGGCACCAGCGGTCTCAACGCCGGCACCGATGGCGCCAGCGCCGCCGGGGCGTGTCTCGCCTGTCTGGGATCGCGCGAGGACAGTTGGCGAGGTCGCCGAACCGCCCACCGCTTGCGGTAGTGGGGGAGGGAGATCCGCGACTCTGTATCCGGACGCCAAGACAGGCGCCGAGGGTGCTGGCGTCGAGTCCGCATCGGTTCCCTTGGGTAGTCTCTGGTCCCGTCTGGTGGCGGCGATCATCGATCTGGTGCCGCTGCCCATCGCGATGGGCGTGGCCCAGGTGTCTCTCTCGGATTATTCGGCCCAAACCAGGGTCTGGCTCGTGGTCGGGTGCTGTCTGAGCATCTATCTGGTCTCGTGCTGGGCAACCACGGGCCAGACGATCGGAATGAGGTTGTTCGGCCTTCGGGTCGTCCGCGCGTCAGATGGGAAGCCACTGGGATGGTCACATGCGATCCTGCGTCTGGTCGTTTGCGTCCCATCCCTGTATGCGGTCTTTGTCGGTTTCGCGTGGGCGGCCTTCGACGCTCGCAAGCGGGGCTGGCACGACATGGCGGCAGGAAGTGTCGTCGAGGCGAAGCTCGAGGCCGCGGTATCGAGATGCCCAACGTGCGGTAGCAACGCTATCTCCATCCAGACCCGGACCGTGGACCCGAGAACCGGCCACCTGACGAGGGTGGCTCCCACGGCTCGGTTGCTTTGGGCGCTGTCTGGGGTGTTGGGTGTGCTGCTCATCCCGATAACCGTCCTGTTTCTGATCTGGTACTTGCAATACGGCTCTCAGCAGCAGACGGGCGACGTCATCTTCCACTACGACCTGTGGAGGGTCGGGGTTCTGGCCGTAGCCGCAGTCCTGTTCATCGGGCGCTTCTGGCGCGGACTGCCGCTGTACTGGCCGTCGAGCCGCAACAGAGCGATCCTCTGTCGTTGCGGCGACTGCCCCTGCGAGTGGAGCACCGGCCCCAGCGCGGCATAAACACTTAGCCGTGGGAGGGAGAGTAGTCGCGCCCCGAGCGGCTCGCTGAACCATCAACAACGAAATGCTGGCTGTCCGGCATCTCGCCCTCCTGCAATCTCAGCTGGCCCCTGCTGCGTCGGGGACCATTAACAAGGGTGGGAGAATGTGACGCCCACGACTCCTGAAGACAGAGGGACAAGATGGCCGCTAGCGACATCCTGCGCGAGCAGCTCCTCGCGCTCATCGACGGGCACGGTGCCCACATGCCGTTCGACGCCGCCGTGGCGAACTTCCCCGACGACGCCATCAATCGGCCGCCGCCCAACGTGCCGTACACACCCTGGCACCTGTTGGAGCACATCCGGATCGCCCAGGCGGACATCCTCGACTACATGCGCAACCGCGCCTACCTGGCCCCGAACTGGCCGGAGGAATACTGGCCGGCGCGCGACGCCACCGCCACACCGGAGCAGTTCGCGTTGACGGTCCAGGGTTTCCGGTCCGACCGAACGGCGCTCCACGAGCTCGTGGCGGATCCCGCAACGGATCTGCTGGCCGCGATCCCGAACACCCCCGGGCACACCATCCTGCGCGAGGTGCGCCTGGTCGGCGACCACAACGCCTACCACATCGGCGAGTTCGCGATCCTCCGCCAGGTCATGGGGACCTGGCCGCCGGGCCGCGAGGAATAGCACTCGGGGCCTGACGCCGCGCCGCAGAGCGCGGCGTGCTGCCAGCGCCGCGCCGTGGAGGGGCTCGAAGCTACGGGCTGTCGAATCTCGTGGGGCCTCCGCGTCGGCTATCCTCGGGGCAGGCAGCGGACGGTGTCGTTCGTCGAGACTCGGCTGGAGGTTCGCGCTTGGACGGTTCGGCGGCTCCCCAGGTCGGGGGGATGCCTCCTTTGCCGCCCGGCCTACGCGTTGCGGGGATGGGCTCGCGAATCGGCGCGTGGCTCGTCGACAGCCTGGTCCTGGGCATGTTTCAGCTGGCATTCTGGCTGTTCGTGGGGGCCGTTGGGGTCGTCCGAATCGACCCGGAGGCGCAGCGTCAGCTTGAGGCATCGCCACTGGCCCTGCCGACCGTGGCTCCATACCAGGCGAACCTGCCGCTGCTGGCCATCCTCCTGGCGGCATTCGTCGTCGGGACCGTTGCCTATGCGACCGTCTGCTGGTCCCGCCTCAGGGGCACGCCCGGGCAGAGGCTCCTCTCGCTCCAGGTCGGGTCCGCCGCCACGGGCCGGAACCTGGGCCTCGGACGGGCGTTTCTCAGGGCGGCCGTCGCCGTGGGCATCCCGATTGCCGCGGCGGCCCTGGTCTACTACGCGCTTTTCTCGTTCGAAACGTCGGTGCCGTGGTCCGATGTGATGAATCCGCAGCCCGGCGGGCCGGCGGATGCGTGGCTGTCGACCTGGTTCGGCCTGCTTGCGCTGGCGGTCCTCGCGGCCCTGGGCTGGCCGGCCGTTCTCCTGGTTTCAACGGCCACCAGCAGGACGCGGCAGGGTTTCCACGACCGACTGGCCGGCTCGCTGGTGGTGGGAAATGCCCCGACCTCGGCCTGGGCGGGCTCCGCCTACGGGCAGCGCTCAGGCCCGGCCCACGGCCCGGCCTCCGGTCCTTCCTTCGGCTCGCCGGGATACGGGCGGCAGCCCGGGTACTTGCCGCCGCACGGAACTCAGCCACCCAACACGTCGGCCGAGCCCGGAACCGCGGCCGGGGGCCCATCGACTCCAGGCGAGCCCGCGCCGCCCGGCGCCCTGCCGCCCGGTACGTCGGCGGAACCGTTGAGTGAACCGGAGTGGCGTCCCGCGGCCTCCCCTTTCGGCGAGTCGGAGGCTCGGCCGACATCCGGGGCATCGCTCGTCAATCGCCGCATCGCCGCCTACCTGGTCGACTGCTTCGTCGTTCTCATGATCTGGGCCCTGACCGAGTCGGTGGCAGCCGTGACATTGCTGCCCTCCGGCAGCTTCAACTTCGACGAGCGGACCTTCATTCTCCTCGGGCTCGTCGGCGGGTTGGAGCAGCTGGCCTACTTCGCCGGGGGCTGGACGATCTGGAGGGGGACGCTCGTACAGCGGGTCATGCGCCTCCGGGTCGAGGACGTGACGACCGGAAAGGCCCTGTCATTGATGGACGCGATCGTCCGCTGGGCAATCCTGCAGGGGCCGTTCGCCCTGGTGACCATCGTTCCGGACTCGGCTCGGATCCCGGTTGAACTGGCCGCCGCCTTCTGGGCCGTATTCCTGTTGTCGGCGACGAGGACCGCACTCGACGGGCGAGGTCCGCATGACCGCTTCCTCAACTGTCGCGTCACCCGGGACGGCTGATAGCAGGGCGGCGGTCATCATCGATAGTCTCCGTCGAGGCTCAGCTCCGCGTCGCTGAAGGCCTCGAGCAGGAACGGCGACGGCGCTGCGGGATCGAAGACGAGCGTCAGCGACCGACGTGCCCGAGTCCATGCCACGTAGGCGAGCCGTCGCTCTTCCTCGAGCGCCCGACCAGGTTCGGGCGCCTCGCGGATCGAGCGCGCCGATGGAAAACGGCCGGCATCCAGCCCAATCACCGCGACGTGGTCGAACTCCAGGCCCTTGGTGGAGTGGGCCGTCGCCAGGGTCAGGAGCGCGTCGTCGCGGCGCAGCTCTCCGATACGGGCGCGATGCCGGTCCACGGCCGACGCCAGCTCCGCCAGCGTTCGGTAGGGCGCCGCCCAACCGATCACGGCTGCGAGCAGCTCGCCCGTCGCGAGGGGAAGCAACTCGTCGACTTCGCGGTCGTCGGCGTCGGCAGGGGCGCCCCGCGGAGGGCGCGCGGAGGTGGCCGGAAGAGCGAGGGCCTCGAGCCCCGCCACGGCCAGGGCGGCCAGCCGGGGCAGCGGCGCGTCGCCTCCCGGCGCGTCGCCTCCCGGCGCGTCGCCTCCCGGCGCGTCGCCTCCCGGCGCCGCGATGGCGGCCGCGGCGTCGATGATCGCGTCGACTCGACGGTCCTCGGACAGGAGTCGGAGCCGCGGCGCTCGGAACGGCAGGCCCATCTCAAGCGCCACCGCGGCAGCGGGCAGTAGCTCCGCGTTCGTTCGAGCCAGGATTGCCCGCGGTCGGCCGTCGTCGGGCCAGCGCTCGAACACGTGTCGTATTCGGACCGTCTCGTCGGCGCCGTCGGGCGCGAGGACGAGCCTGCCCTCAGCCGCGGGGCCGGCCCGGATCGTCTTGACGAAGCGCTCCTCGTTGTTGGCCACCAGCCGGACCGCCCGATCGACCACGGGTCGAGGGCAGCGGTAATTGACGGTCAGGTCGATCCGGCGCAGGCCCGGCAGCGCGTCGGCGAGAGCGAGCACCCTCCTGACGTCGGCGAGGCGTCAGCCGTAGATCGTCTGGTCATCGTCGCCAACTAAGAAGAGCTGGTTGGCCGGCGCGGCCAGCAGCATGGCCAGCCGGAGTTGTGACCGATCCACGTCCTGCGTTTCGTCGACCAGGAGATGTTCGCATCGCTCGCGCCAGCGACGGAGCAGCGACGGCCGAGCCTCCAGCAGCCTGAGCGAACGGGCCACCAGGTCGTCGAAGTCGAGCCCGCCGGCGTCGGCGATCGCCGACTCGTAGGCCAGGAAGGCGCGGGCGACCGGACCGGGCTCCGGGTCCTCGCCGACCTGTTCGGCCGTGACGCCGATGTCGAGCTTGAGGCGGCTGAAGGCGTCGTCGAGCCCGCGCATTTCGCCGGGCGAGATGTCCGGCCACATGCCGCGCAGCACCGCCTCTCGGTCTAGCAGCGGCTCCACGGACTGCCCGCCGTCGGCGAGGATCTCGCGGCCGAGGGCGTGGAACGTCTTGACACGGATGCTGCCCGGCGCGAGGCCCAGCGGGTCCAGCGCCGCATCCACGCGCGACGCCATCTCGTCCGCGGCTCGCTTGTTGAACGTGACCGCGGTGACGGCCGAAGGGTCAGCGCCGCTCGCTACCAGCCACGCGATTCGGGCAACCAGGGTCGTGGTCTTGCCACTGCCTGCCGGAGCCACGCAGAGGACGGGCCCGGGTGGCGCGGTTGCGGCCGCGCGCTGGTCCGGCGCCAGCATCTCGAGGCGCTCGGCAACTGATGCGGGTAGCACGCTGGCAACATGCCAGGGAACGCTTACGCGCCGCTTAGCCGCGAAGTCCCGGCACTGGCGGAGGGACGGACCTGCCCCGGGCATCGCGGCGCTCGGATTGCCGCGTGCTGATCACGGGGAGATGCCCAGGTCCCGCGAGGCTGGCGCCGGATGAACCGACTGCGACCCGAGACGAGAGGCCGACTGGCCTTGCAGGAACCTACCTGCCGGGCTTCTGAGCACCCCGGCACGAGTCGCAAAGAGGCCGGCCGGCCGTGCCCTCTCGCATGTCCTTGTCGGCGATGCTCCGGCCGTCCGGGCAGTCGGGCCGATTGTGGTATCTCGGATCGGCCCCCTCGGAGGCCGAGTGATATGAGCGCCAGTCGTTTCGCCCCTCTATCCCATGCCGTGTCAGGTCGTCCATCGCCGGACTCCTCGTGATGCCACGCCCGGAAGGCCAGGCTGGAGGGTGACCCCTCGCGGGGTAAGCCCATGATCGTCAGACGGGGCGGCAACCGCAAGGGTCGGCGAGGGGCAGTATCCGGCCCAGGCGCGGCTCGGCTGATGCCGCATGGTCTAGACGTGGCCGTGGCCGGCGCAATCGAAGCCGGCGGCGGCGCCGACCGTCGGTGGCGCGACCGACCTCCGGCGGCGCGAGACCGCCGACGGGTTACGACCTGGCGTAGATGGCCGCCTGGGAGTTCGACCAGATCTTCCGGTAGCCGGCTTTCGAGAGGTCGGCCTGGGACTGGGCGATCAGATCCTGCTCGAGACCCGCGGGCTCGAGGACCACGTAGCCGTAGCCGCTCGCAATCTCCCGGTCGAGCTGGTCGAAGCCGAGCAGGCGGCCGCCTTCGGTGTGGATGCTCACCTCCGGCTGGAGCGAGATCGACGTTTCCATGGCGCCGGTGAAGACGCCGATCGGGACCGAAACCCATTGCTGGAAGCTGGACGCGATGTGCAGCACCTGGGTGGCGGGACCGAGACGCCCGGCCTGCTCCTCGGAGCGCAACTCATCGACGACCTGCTGTCGAGGAGCGTCGATGATGAGTCGGGAGTCGGGATAACCCACCCAGTACCCGTTCTCCGCTTCGCGAAGCGCGAGCCCGAGCGACTCGGCGCCGCGGTGCTCGCCTATCTGGACGTTCGTGGCGAGCGGCTGGGTGATCGGGTAGACGGCGACGAGCAGGAATATCGCGACGGCCGCGGGCCGGAGCAAGCCAAGCCGGCGTTGCCTGCACACCGCCGCCATCGCCCCGGCCGCCCCGATGGCAAGCATCACCGGCAGCCAGTACTCGACCGACTTGGGGACCTCGTAGTGGACCGCCTGCTCGGTCAGGTCCGCGTACCCGACGTACCCGGTCGCGGCCCAGGCGAGGAGGCCGGCCGCAATGCCGCAGCCGAGAAGAACCCATCCTCGGCCGAGCCTCAGCAGCGAAAGAGCCGCCCCGGCGAGGCTGAGCCATACCAGGTGCGGGAAGTCGACCATGAGCTCGCCGGCGGGGTCGGCGGGGTTGGCCGGGTCGCCCGATGGCGGGATCTTCGAGGCTGCCACGACCAGCAGGGCCACGATCGCACACCCGACCAGCGCGGCGCGAGCCAGATCTACCGGGTCTATCATCGCGAGAACTCTGGTAGCGACTCGCTTGGGGCCGGCTCTCCGAGGAGCGCGGACGATCGCAGCAGGGACGAGACGGTCGGCCACGGCGCCGACTACGAACGCGAGCGCGAACGCCGTCACGACGCCTGCGAACGCGAAGACGGCGCCGACCCAGGCCGGCGCTCCGACACCGCCCATCGTTAGCACCTGCGGCATGGCCAGCAGCAGGCCACCGCAGAGGGCCGGCACGAGCCGGCGCGACAGGCTCGCCGGATACAGGATCAGGGCTCCGCCGGCGGCCGTGAAGGCTACGAGGCCGATGATCGGGTGGACGAGAAAGGCGGCGCCGAGCGCGAACGTCAGTCCCAGATCGGGTAGGCGTGAAGGACGGACGGAGACCGAGCCGCCCCCTGGACCACCGCGCGTCGCAAGTCGCCGGCGGGCGCTGAGCTCCGACGCGATCGTGCTCAGCGCCCAGGCGGCCAGGGGGAACACGACGACGGTGTCGCGGCTGTCGGGGATGCGCATGAACGTGAACGTGAGGGGAAACGTCAGCAACACCCAGAAGGCCGCGCCGCTGTCGAACAGCCCGCGGGCCAGCCGGCGCAGGGCGAGCGCCACCAGGATCGTCAACGGCAGAGCGAAGGCGGCATCGGCCAGCACGGCGTCGAGGTTCGTGATGGTGGTCAACTGCCCGAGCAGAGCCACATAGCCGAGCATCAGGCGCGATGGCCCATAGATCGGGGAGGGGGAGGTGGTCAGCGTGGCGAAGCTGCCGAAGACGCGGACGTGTTCGACCGGGGCGACGTGGTTCGGCAGAACGTCCATGAACGGCACGGCTGGCGATGCCAGCTGGACGATGAGCGGACCGGCCCAGATCACCAGCACCAGCAACCACCAGGCCGCCGGCCGCATCGTCCGCAGGTGAATCGGGCCGGCCATCAGCGGCCGCCGGTGGCGAGTGGCAAGGTAAGCCGCGGCCAGCACGAGGTGGAGAGCAAGCAGCTCGGGCCAGCCGAAGAAGCCGGCACTGCCCAGAACGAAGAGCGCGGTCGCATCGAGCACGACGGCGGCGGCGAAGCCGGCCAGGGCCACGTCGGCGAGTCCTCCGAAGGCCGGCGCCCCGAGAAGCCGGAGTGCCACGGCGCCGGCCAGGACGTTCGCAGTCGTGGCGACGGCCATCAGGATCGCCGCCCGCCCGGTAGTTGGCAGCTGCGACAGGATGCCGCTCACCGCGCCGCCGTAGGAGAAGCCCCACAGCGGCGAAACGCGCACGACCTCGAGACCGGCGACGAGCATCCCCAGCCCGACGAGGAGCGCCGCGCTGACGTTAACGACGTGGCCGTTACGGCCGATCAAGCCGCCCGCGAACCCGAACCGCCGGACAGACACGCGCCGCCCCGGATCGGCGCCGGTGCGGACGACGGGATCGCTCACCTCGAGATCATCCCACAGCAGCCCCGGCCGTCGACGGTTCGGATACGGTGCCGCCCGGTGCGGGCCCAGGCAGAGCGAATCTACCGGGCGGGCCGGCAGATCGATCCCTAGAATGTCCGCCAATCGCACACGGGCCTTCAGGTTGGATCGGCCGGTGGGGTGGAGCGAGCGAGAGAGGACGGCGGCGATGGCATCGAGGCAGACTGGACGGGCCGGTCCGGACGAGGTGGCCGGGGCGGGCCTCGTCGAACCCATGCTCGGCTTCACATTCGACGACGTCCTGCTGATACCCCAGTACTCGGAGATCCTGCCGGGAGAGACCGACCTGAGCAGCCGCTTCTCGCGCCACATCGGCTTGAACACGCCGGTCGTCAGCGCCGCCATGGACACCGTGACAGAGGACCGAATGGCGATCGCCATCGCTCTCGAGGGCGGAATCGGTGTCATCCACCGCAACCAGGCCCCGGAGCGCCAGGCGGAGCAGGTGGCTGCGGTGAAATCGGCCGCGGTTCCGGCCGATGCCGCGCTCGCCAACGTCGACGGTCGGGGCCGCCTGCGAGCGGTCGCCGCGGTGGGAGTAGGGCCGGACTCCGTGCCGCGGGCGGAGCAGCTCGTCCGGGCCGGCGCCGACGCGCTGGTCGTCGACACGGCTCACGGCCACACCCGCAACGTTATCGAAGCGCTTCGGCGCTACCGCGCCACCTATGGAACCGCTATCGACATCCTGGCCGGCAACGTGGCCACTGCCGAAGGAACGGCCGCTCTCATCGAAGCGGGCGCCGACGGCGTGAAGGTCGGGATAGGGCCGGGCGCCATCTGCACTACGCGCGTCGTCGCCGGCGTCGGCGTCCCGCAGCTCACCGCGATCATGCTCGCCGCATCGGTCGCGCGGCTCCACGACGTGCCGGTCATCGCCGACGGCGGGATCCGCTATTCCGGCGACATCGTCAAGGCCCTGGCGGCCGGCGCCGACTCGGTCATGATGGGCCGCCTGCTGGCCGTTGCGGAAGAGAGCCCGGGCGAGGCCGAGCGCGTGGGTGATCGGGTCGTCAAGCAGTTTCGCGGCATGGGTTCGCTGGCGGCGATGTCGGCGGGCAGCGACCGATATCCGCAGGTGGACCGGCACAAGCTGGTGCCCGAGGGAGTCGAGGCGATCGTTGCCGTGGCCGGGCCGTTGTCCGGCATCCTCTACCAGCTGATCGGTGGCACGCGCGCCGGCATGACGTACTGCGGCGCCGGGTCGATCGCCGAGCTGCGGGCCAACGCTCGCTTCGTCCAGTTGACGCACTCCGGCCAGATTGAGAGCCACCCCCACGACATCGAGATGGCTCGCTCAGCGCCCAACTACCCGTAGGGCGGGAGGCCGTCGCGCCCCTGCTCTTACTAAAGCGGAGAGGCGGTTCGCACCCGCCGACATAGAATCCCGCCGTGACCCCCGAGCTCGACGCGACCCTCAAGAGGCTGCCCGATCGTCCCGGCGTGTACCTGATGAAGGACGCACGCGGGACGGTGATCTACGTCGGCAAGGCCCAGAGCTTGCGCGCCCGCGTCCGCAGCTACTGGCAGAAGGGTGCCGGCGGTGGTGAGAGCCAGCTCATTCGAAGTGTAATCGACCGGATCGCCGACCTCGAATACACGATGACCGACTCGGTCAGCGAGGCGCTGCTGCTCGAGATCAACCTCATCAAGCGCTATCGGCCCCGGTACAACGTCCGGCTCAAGGACGACAAGAGCTACCCGTTCATCAAGATCACCCTGGGAGAGGACTTCCCGCGGGTGGAACGGACGCGCAAGCTGCCGGCCGACGGCAGCCGCTACTTCGGGCCGTACGCCTCGGCGACGAGCGTCGACCAGGCGATGAACCTGATCCGGCGGCTCTTCCCGTTTCGGACGTGCAGCCTCGATATCCGCGAGGGTCGCAGAGCGATCGAGCGGCCCTGCCTGCTGTACCACATCAAGCGCTGCCAGGCGCCCTGCGTCGGCTACATCGACAAGGCCGAATACCGGGACGACATCGAGCAGATCGAGCGTTTTCTCGAGGGCCGCCAGGAGGAGGTCGCCCGGGAGTTGAGGCGCCAGATGGATGCGGCTTCGGAGGCGACCGAGTACGAGAGGGCGGCGGCGCTTCGGGACAAGGTGCGCGCCGTCGAGCGGACGATGGAGTCTCAGAAGATGGCGGCTCACGCCTCGACCGAGGAGGACGCCCTCGGCCTCGCCCGCCAGGATGGACAGGCCGCGGTCCAGCTATTCGCGGTCCGTGGCGGCAAGATGGTGGGGCGTGACGTCTTCCTGCTGGAAGCCCCTCGCGAGATGGAGGACACCGCCGTGCTGGCGGGCTTCGTGCTCCAGTACTACGAACGCGCTACCTCGATTCCGCCGATCGTGCTCGTGCCCGCGCTGCCCGAGGATGCGTCGGAGCTGGAAACCTTCCTGGCCGCCCGTCGGGGAGGAGCCGTTCACTTGCGCGTTCCTCGACGCGGCGAGAAGCGCGGGCTGCTGGACCTGGCCGCCCGCAATGCCGCAGAGACGCTCGCGCGGGAGCACGCGCGCTGGATGGCGGACCAGGGCAAGACGCTGGCCGCGCTGGAGGAACTGGCCGAGGCGCTCGGTTTGACCGGTCCCCCAACGCGTATCGAGTGCTACGACATCAGCAACTTCGGGGGTGCCCAGTCGGTCGGCAGCATGGTCGTCTTCGAACAGGGCAGGCCGCGTACGGGCGAGTACCGGCGCTTCCGCATCAGGGAAGTGCAGGGCGCCAACGACTTCGCCAGCCATCAGGAGGTGCTGCGACGCCGCTTCCGTCGCGCCAGCAGCGGCGAGGAGGGCAACGAAGAAGAGTTGCGCTGGCAGCTGCCCGACCTGGTTGTGATCGACGGTGGCAAGGGCCAGTTGTCCGCGGCCAGGGAGGCGCTGGATGAGCTCGGCTACCACGAGCTGGCAGTCGTGGGGCTGGCCAAAGAGCGCGAGGAGATCTTTCTGCCCGAGCGCGAGGAGCCGCTCCTGCTGCCCACCACCTCCCCGGCGCTCTACCTTCTGCAGCGGCTTCGCGACGAAGCGCATCGCTTTGCCATCGCCTACCACCGTTCGCTGCGGGCAAAGGCCGCAACCCATTCCGCTTTCGATGACATGCCGGGGGTTGGGCCCAAGCGACGGGCTGCATTGCTGCGTGTCTTCGGTTCGGCCAAACGGGTCCGCGAGGCGCCGCTCGAGCAGGTTGCGGCGGTCCCGGGCATCGGGCCGGCGCTGGCCGCCAGGATCAAGGCCGGGCTCGAGCCGTAGGGGCGACGCACCTCACGAGGGCCGGAACGGGCGCCGGCCGCTGAGGCGAGGCGTCGGCGGCTGAGGCTGCGCACTGCCGTGCGACGCGACCGTGCGACGCGCCGCCCACCCGAACCCTGCTATCATCCCGCCTCGTGCGAAGACTGCTGCCTCTCCTGATCCTGGTCATCGGCCTGCTGGCGTGCTACGTGGATCTCGTGCCCGGTGCCAGGTTCGTCGTCCTGGACAACATCAACGGCGGATTGGACCAGCCGCTCCAGACCCTGCTGGGGCTCGACCTCAAGGGCGGCTCCGCGATCACCTACCAGGCCCAGCCTGTGAACGGCCAGCAGCCCGACTCCACCGCGATGGAAGAGATCCGCTCGATCATGGAGGACCGCGTCAACTCGAGCGGCCTGACCGAGGCAGTCGTCCAGACCGAACAGAACAACGAGGTGATCGTCCAGGTGCCGGGGGCGGCGGACGCCCAGGCGGTCGCCAATCTGGTCGGGCAGACGGGCAACCTCGAGTTCGTGCTGCTACCGCCCGCCCAGTACGGCACGGGCGGCTCAAGCGGCACGGCCGGTTCGACGGCGCTCCCGGCGCCGAACGCGACGATCGATCCGACGTTGCCTGCCCAGTTCACCGGCAGTCAGCTCGATCCCGGTGGCATCGCCGCCAGGTACGACAGCACCGCCGGCTGGGAGGTCGCGTTTGCGTTCAAGGGTCAGGCGGCGACCGATTTCGGGACCTGGTCCGCGGCACACGTCAACGACTACTTCGCCATCGTCCTCGACTCCAAGGTCGTGTCGACGCCATATATCCAGTCCGCGATCACGAACGGGAACGGCGTGATCAGCGGCAGCTTCACCCAGGCGAGCGCCAAGCAGCTGGCCACGGTCCTCGAGTACGGCGCCCTGCCCTTCCCGGTCACGGAGGTCCAACGCCAGACGATCCCGGCATCGCTTGGCCAGAGCTTCCTGGATCAGACTCTCTTTGCCGGCGCAATCGGCATCTGCCTGGTTTTTCTGTTCATGCTGATCTACTACCGGCTGCCGGGTCTGGTTGCCAGCACCGCTCTCATCTACTACGGCCTGGCGGTCTATGCGCTGTTCCGCATCATTCCCGTGACGTTGAGCCTGGCCGGCATAGCGGGCTTCGTGCTCTCGGTGGGCATGGCCGTCGACGCGAACATCCTTATCTTCGAGCGCACAAAGGAAGAGCTACGGACAGGTAAGACGCTCGTGACCGCGATCGAGGCCGGCTTCAACCGAGCCTGGAACTCGATCCTGGACTCCAATGTGTCGTCTCTCATCACGGCTTCGATCCTGTACTTCGGCGGGTCGTCAACGATCAAGGGCTTTGCCCTGGTCCTGATCATCGGCGTCGCGACGTCGATGTTCACGGCCTTCACCGTCTCGCGTACGCTTCTGCGCTTTGTCGTACGCCAGCCGGTGGTTCAGAAGGCCTGGCTCTACGGCGTGAGCGACGAGGAGTTCCAGGCGCGAGCGGTAGGCGGTCGGCTCGCCCGGCGGGAGGTCCGCGGACGTGTTTGACGTCATCGGCAAGCGCAACTGGTTTTTCCTTTTCTCGGCGCTGATCGTCGTCCCCGGGTTCATCTTCATCCTGCTGACGCCCATAACGAACGGGAAGGTGGGCCTCCAGTTCTCCGTCGACTACACCGGCGGGACTGTCTGGGAGGTCCAGTTCAAGAACGTCAACGCCTCTGCCTCAGAGGTCAAGGCTGTCATGGACAGCCAGGGCGTGACGGACGCCGAGGTCAGCGAGGACACATCCAACTACTTCACGATCCGGACGAAGCGGGTCGATCTCTTCCCGCAGCAGACGCCGGTCCCAACGCCGAACCCCTCCGCAGTCGCATCGGCTTCGGCGGTCGCCTCAGCGGCGGCGAGCGCAAGCGCCTCGGCCGTCGCGAGCGCAAGCGCCTCGGCCGTCGCGAGCGCATCGGCCTCGGCGGGCGCCTCGGCAGAAGCCAGCTCGTCGGCGTCCGCGAAGGCGTCGGCCGTGGCAAGTGCCTCGGGAGCAGCGAGCGCCAGCCGCAGTCCGGCGGCCCGCGGCAGCCCGGTCCCGAGCGGCAGCGCGTCGCCCAGCCCGTCGGCCTCCCCAAGCCCGTCGGCCTCCCCAAGCCCATCTGCCTCGCCGGGCGCGTCTGCGTCCATCTCACCCGCCCCGAGCGCCAGTCCGACGCCGTTCGTCAACAGCGTCGATCAGACCGGGAAGGCCTGTCCGCGGGTCATCCCGACGGCCGGCAAGCTGGCCACCATCGCCGCGGCCATGCAAGCCGACCCGAAGCTCGGCCCGATCTCGTGCACGCGTGAGACCGCGACGGTCGGGCCGGTCATCAGCGCCCAGCTCATCCAGCAGGCCGTGCAACTGATCCTGCTCGGATCGCTCGGCATCCTGATCTGGGTGTGGATCCGATTCGGCAACGTCAAGTTCGGGGCCACGGCCCTGGTGGCGCTCGTCCACGACGTCATCGTCGTCGTCGGGATCTTCGCGATCCTCGGCACCCTCTTCGGTGTTCAGATCGATTCGCTCTTCGTGACGGCGATGCTGACGATCATCGGATTCAGCGTCCACGACACGATCGTCGTCTACGACCGGATCCGTGAGAACAAGGCCCGTCATGCGGGCGAGCCGTTCGATCGGATCGTGAACCACTCGATCCTGCAGACGTTCGGCCGGTCGATCAACACCAGCCTGACGGTCGTGATCACGCTGACTGCGCTCCTCCTGTTCGCCGGGGCGTCGATCCACTACTTCGTCCTTGCCCTGCTGATAGGCATCATTTCGGGAACCTACTCTTCGATCTTCAACGCCAGCCCTCTGCTCGTGGTCTGGCAGCTCTGGGAAGATCGCCGGCGAGCCGAACGGCTGGCGGCGGTGCGCGGGGGCAGGCGGGCCTGAGGAGCGGCCGGCGCCGACCCCATGGCCGGGTGAGTGGCCCGGGGTGGAGCCGACGCAGGGCGTCGATGCGCGGGCCGCGGGCCGGCCTTGCATGGTGAGTCGCCGCCACGCCGCGGTTGAGCGTCCGGTGTCATGCTGGACGCCATGATCGTTTCGAGTTTTCGCTGGCGGCTCGCCCAGCCCGCCCCGGTCGATCCCGAGTGCCGCGCCCTGGCTGCCGAACGCGGCATCTCGCCGCGGCTGTTGACGCTCATGGCGGCCCGCGGCGTGGCGACCGCCGCCGATCTGGCTCGGTTCCTGGCCCCGGCCGAGGAGGGCCTGCACGACCCGATGTTGCTCCCCGACGCCGGCGCCGCTCTCCGACGGGTGGCCGAGGCTCGGGTGCGTGGCGAACGGGTCCTCGTATACGGCGACTTTGACGCGGACGGCCTGACCGGACTGTCGATTCTCGTGCTTACGTTACGCCGGCTCGGACTGGACGCGGCTCCGTACGTCCCTGAGAGGCTCGGAGACGGTCACGGCCTGTCGCTTCGGGCAATCGAGCGAGCCGTTTCCGAATCGCGAACTCTGATCGTGACTGCGGACTGTGGCACGAGCAGCGCCGCCGAGATCGAAGTGGCGCGAGGCCGCGGGGTCGACGTGCTGGTCACGGATCATCACCACGCGGCCACCTGGCCTGCAGCGGCCGTGGCCGTGGTCAATCCCGTGCGCGAAGACAGCGTCTATCCGGAGCGAACGCTGACCGGCGCGGGCGTGGCCTGGAAGGTCGCGCACCTGCTGGTCGCCGGGCTCCGCGGCCCGGGCGGCACCGCGAGCGGCCCGGGCGACAACAGGCGCAACCCGGGAAGAGGTGCGACTTCCATCCGTGGACGTGCCGCCACGAGGGGCGCGATCGACTTCGATCTCGTGCTGCCGGAATCGGTCAGGGATCTGGCGGACCTGGCTCTCATCGGGACGGTGGCGGACGTGGCGCCGATCCTCGGTGAGAACCGGTCCATCGCTCGCCTGGGGCTGGAGCAGCTCCGGGCCGGGGCTCGCCCCGGGCTTGCGGCTTTGCTGGAGCGGGCCGGCATCCGCCGCGATCGGCTCGACCTGGACGACATCGGTTTCGCTGTCGCGCCACGTCTCAACGCCGCAGGCCGTGTCGGGGAAGCGGCTCGCGCGGCGCGCCTCCTTCTGTCGGGCGACCGAGTCGAAGCCGATGAACTGGCATCCGAGATCGAGAAGGCCAACCTCGACCGCCGCGAGATGACTCGAGTGGCGGTTGCCGAGGCCAGGGGCCAGCTGGGCCTCGGGCCTGCTTATGAAACCGCCGGCGCCGTCGCGGAAGAGGCGATCACGGGCCTCCGGGCCCCTGCCGCCGCGGCCACCTCAGAGCTTCCGGCCGCGCTCGTCCTTCGGGGAGACTGGCCGATCGGGATCGTCGGCCTGGTCGCCGGCCGCCTCGCCGAGGATCTTGGACGGCCGGCCGTGGTCGCGACGACCCTGGACGCGGAGGCAGGCACGCTCCGGGCTTCGTGCCGGAGCGCTGGTGGCATGAACCTCGCGGAAGCTCTGATCGCGTGCGGCGATCTCCTGATCCGCCACGGCGGCCACAGCGCTGCCGCAGGCTTCGACATCGAGGCGGAGCGATGGCCCGAATTCGCGGAGCGCTTTCTTGCGATCGCGGCGGCCGAGGTTCAGCCGGCGGGCCCCCCACAGCTGACCGTCGACCTGGTTCTGCCGGCCGATTCGGTCGACTACGCCCTGGTCCGGGAAATCGGTCTTCTGTCGCCATCCGGCCAGGGCAACCCGCTCCCCACCCTTGCGGTCACGGGACTGCAGGTTCTACGGGTCAGATCGGCCAGTGGCGGCCATACCCAGCTCGTCCTTCGCCGGAGCCGCGACGTCCTCGACGCGGTTGCATTCCGCAGGCCGGATCTGGCGGCCATGCTCAGTGAAGGCGATCGGATCGACGTCGTGGCCCGGGCGGCGAGCCGGAGTTTCGGAGGCTTCGATTCCATTCAGCTCGAGGTCATCGACGTCGCGGCCGAGGGCTCGCAGCTGCCTGGTGAATCGCCGGCCGCCGAAGGCTCGCTTTGAAAGTCCAACCGGGCGACATCGCCCCCGTCGACGTCTGGCTCGTCGCCGACGTCCCGATGGACCCGTCGTGGGTCGGCTACGCTTGGGGCGCATGAAGACCTACCTCGAACGGCTCGCGGCCCGCAGTCAACTGGTTGGTTCCGTTCTGTGCGTCGGCGTCGACCCACAACCGGAGTCCCTTCCGCGCGGCTTTCCCGGGACGCTCGCGGGGGTCGAACGCTTCTGCGAGGTTCTGCTCGACGCGGCGATGCCGTATGCCGCCGCCGTGAAGGCGAACCTGGCGTTCTTCGAGGCGTTCGGGCCGTCCGGACTGGCGGCTCTCGAACGTCTGCGCGGGCGCGTTCCGGCGGACGTGCCCTTCGTGGCCGACGCCAAGCGCGGCGACATCGGGCCGACAGCAGCTCGACAGGCCGTGGCGTTGTACGACATCCTGGCTTCGGATGCAGTCACGGTCAATCCGTACCTGGGTTCCGAGGCGATCGAGCCTTTGCTCGGGCGCGCTGATCGTTTCGCGTATCTCCTCTGCCGCACGTCGAACCCCGGGGCGGGGGAGCTCCAGGGGCTCGAAGTCTCGCCCGACGCGGCCGCCGGCGCTCCGGCAGAGCCGCTCTATGCGCGGGTTGCCAGGAGGGCGCAGAACTGGGGTCCGGGCGGGACCGTGGGCCTGGTCGTCGGCGCGACCGCGCCCGCGGAACTGGAGCGGATCAGGGGCATTGCTCCGGGGCTGGCCCTGCTGGTGCCCGGCGTCGGGGCGCAGGGTGGGGAAGTGGACCCGGTCCTGCGGTTCGGCCCCGCGGTGGCGGCGCCTGCCGGCGGACGCCCGGGCGGCGGGTTGCTGGTCAACGTGTCTCGTGGCATCTTGGGCGCGGGGGCAAGCGGGGCGAGTCGCGCGACCGGCGACCGCGGACCGGACGGGGCCTCGGTAGACGTCGGCGAGCTCCTGGCACGCGCAGCCCGAGAGTGGTCCGAGCGCTTGCCCGTGGCCGGCTGAGGGGTGACGGCCTACGGCCCGGGTCGATGCCCCGGGTCCGATCTGTCGCGAAGCCCCAGAAGTCGGCCCGACCGGGCGCCGGTCCGTAGGGCTCCACGACCTGCCGGCACCGAGGCCGGTCGGCAGGCGTCGGCGAGGCATACCGTCGCCTTGACTTGAGGCGGGCGGCCGTCCGTGCCGGTATCAACGCGCGATACACTGAAACCATGGATGGCAAGTCGGATGCCGCGGCAACGGACGTCGGCGGGACCGCGCCGGAGGTTGGCGTGGCGTCGGGCGTCGGACCCGAGCCCGCGACCCGAGCCGGACGGAGCGGAGTTGGAAGGGCGGTTCACGTGGCCGCGGGCGGGACCACGGCCACCGCCCGTCGGGCGACCGCGCGCCGGGCGGTCTCTCGTCGTGCGACCCGGGCGGAGAGCCAGCAGCGCGTCGTGATCCTGAGCGGGCTCTCCGGTGCAGGCAAGACCGCGGCTACGAAGCTTTTCGAGGACCTCGGCTACACCTGCATGGACAACGTCCCGGGCGAGCTTCTGCCGGGCCTGGCCGAACTGGTGTCGATCGACCGCCAACGCTTCGAGAAGGTCGCCATCGTGCTGGACGTCAGGGCCGGCAACGCCTCTCTCGCCCTGGCGGCCATGCGTGGCGCCCTGGAGGGTCGCGGCATAAAGCCGCGCGTAATCTTCCTGGAGGCCCGCGACGAGGTCCTGATTCGGCGTTTCTCGGAGACGCGCCACCGCCACCCCCTCGCCGGGCGTCGCGGCATCGCCGGTTCGATCGCGGAGGAGCGGCGACTGCTGGACCCGGTTCGAGCCGACTCGGACGTCGTCTTGGACACGTCGGACCTGTCGCTGCGCCAGCTCAAGGAGCGGATATTCGCGAACCTCGAAGCCGCACCTTCGGACGAGGGGATGGTCTTCCAGCTGATCAGCTTCGGTTTCAAATATGGTGTTCCCCTTGAGGCCGATCTCGTGTTCGACGTCCGGTTCATGGAGAACCCGTACTACGTCGAGGGCCTGCGGCATTTGTCGGGGCTGACGCCGGCCGTTCGCGACTACGTCATGGGCCAGCCGATCGCCCGGCAATTCTTCGACTTCCTGAGCAAGTTCCTCGAGCTGACGGTGCCCGGTTTTCAGAGCGAGGGTAAGACCCGCCTGACGATCGCCATCGGCTGCACCGGTGGCTACCACCGCTCCATCGTCATTGCCGAGGAGCTTCGCGGGTGGCTGGAAAAGCGTGGCTTCGGCACGGTCGCCGTCTTCCATCGGGAGCTCGAACGGGCATGAAGATGCCCAGGATCAAGGTCAGCCGGTCGGTTCTGCGACGCTGGCTCGAACCCGGGATCGGCTTGAAGCGCTGGCTTGTTGTCGTCTTCGCCGGCGAGCTATTGCTCGCCCTGGCCGGCGCTCTGCTGCTGCGCCAGGTCTACCGGGAGTACGACTTCTCGGGTCCGAGCCAGGGCTTCCTCTACGTGCTCACCCTCCAGTTCATGCCCTACTGGGCGCGCGGCGCTCTCGTGGGTGCCGGCGGCGTTGGCCTGTTCGTCTACGGGTCGTGGCGTGCCGTCCGAGCCCTGATGGGACCGTTCCTCACGGCCGAGGGGGACCAGCCGCTGGTCGAGGTCATCTACCAGAAGCGATTCCTGTCGAGGGGCCCGAGGATCGCAGTCATCGGCGGTGGGACGGGGCTGTCGACCCTGCTGCGTGGCATCAAAGAGCACACGAGCAACATCACGGCCGTAGTCACGGTTGCGGACGATGGCGGTTCGTCCGGCCGGCTGCGGGAGGAGCTCGGCATTCCAGCCGTGGGCGACATCCGCAACTGCATCGCCGCTCTCGCCGATTCGGAGCCGCTGATGGCCGAGTTGCTGCAGTACCGCTTTCCGGGCGACGGTGAGGCCAGTCTTGGCGGTCACACGGTTGGCAACCTGCTGCTGGCGGCGATGGCGTCGGTCCAGGGGGACGACTTCGAAGAGGGCGTCCGCCAGATGAATCGGGTCCTGGCGGTGCGGGGCCAGGTTGTGCCGGCGACCGGCTCGGCGGTCACGCTTCACGCTCGGCTTCTCGACGGCGCCGAGGTCACGGGCCAGTCTGAAATCGCGAAGTCGTTCGCGATCGATCGCGTCTGGCTCACACCGGAGAATGTTGTGGCCGGCGACGATGCCAGGCGAGCCATCGAAGAGGCCGACCTTATCGTGATCGGGCCGGGCAGCCTCTACACCAGCATCATGCCGAGCCTGTTGTTGCCCGAGCTGCTCGGCGCCGTCCGATCGTCGGGGGCGGTCAGGTTGTACGTTTGCAACGTAGCCACGCAGAAGGGCGAGACGCAGGGCTACGACCTGGCCGACCATGTCGTGGCGCTGGAGCGGCACACCGGAACGGGATGGATCGACGTGGTCCTGGCCAACAACCGCTTCGACGCGAAGCGGCCGGGTGGCTACGGCGCCGAGCCGGTCAGGCTTCGCTGGCCGCCGGTCGCCAGCTTCCCGGACGCCGCCCCGCCGCGTCTGGTCCTGGAGGATGTGATAGATCCCGACAATGCCCACCACCACGATCCGGCCAGATTGGCCACCGCCGTCATGCACGTCTACGAGCGGGAGTCCTTCGGCCGCCGGCGGTCGCGAGCCGCGCGGACCGCTTAGTGGACATGCGCCCCGCCGCCCCGCGGCTCGGCGGCGGGGCTTCGCAGCCGCGGTCCGGACCGCTGGCATGACGGCCGAGCCGGCGGCATGACAACCGCGGAGCGAGATCTCGTCGAGTCTCTCCGCGCTGAGCTGGCGGCCATAGATCCGCCCCGGCGGTGCTGTCGGGCCGCCGAATCGGCCGGCCTCGCGGCCACGTACGAACCCCGCCGAAGGACCATCCAGCGAGTCGCCCTGCGCCTGAGCCGCGTTCGGGCAGGCGAGTCCGCCGGCCCGACGGACGGCACGACCTCCCCGGTCGCCGCGCAGTTCGGCTGGGCCCGCGCCGCCGATCATTGCCGGATCGCCTACCTTCGGGGTCGTTTCCTGGCCCATGGGTCGCTGAGCCTGGCATCGGGTCGAACGCACCTGGAGTTCGTCCTCCCGGTCGACGAGGCGCGACTCTTCTGCGAGCAGCTCAACGGCCTCGGAATGCCGGCGACCTGGCGCCTGCGTCGGGGTCGTGGCGTTGTCACATGGAAGAGCGTGGAGACGGTGGCCACCTTCCTCAAGCTCGTGGGCAGTGGCTCGGCGCTGCTGGAGCTGGAGGCCCGGCAGGTTTCGCGATCGGTCAGGGGCGATCTGAATCGTGTCATCAACGCCGAATCGGCGAATCTGCAGCGAGCCGTGGCCGCGGCCGCGCGCCAGCTCGAGGCCATCGATGCGCTCGAGGCCGACGGCCTCCTGGCCGGGCAGCCGTACGTGGTCCGGCTGGTCGCCGCAGCCCGACGCGAAGAGCCTGAGGCCACTCTCACGGAGCTGGCGGAGCGTCTGGGCCTCCACCGCTCTGCGATCCAGCGAGCGCTCGAGAGAGTAGAGCGGCTGGCGCTCCACGCCGACCGGGGTGCGGGACTGCATGTCGACGGGGCAGGGAAGCGCGGCCGCCGACCGCTTCGTTCGCGGCACGCCGTTGAAGGCCGCCCGGCCGCCCGGGCAGCCGCCCGGCCGCCCAGGCAGCTGCCCGGCTGAATCGGCGGCCGTCCGGCTGACCGGTCCCCCGCTCGCGGTCGAGCCGGCGCGATCATGTCGTTTGGGCGACCCGGGTCGCCCAAACGATCCGCCGGCGACCAGCCGCCGGCCTGGGGCCGAGTGACACCCGCGGCAGGCCCGACCGTCGCGCCTCGAAGGGCCGAACCTCCCTCGGGAGTCCCGGTCAAGTCTGTCATCATTCGAGGCATGAGACCCATGATCATCGCCGCCAACTGGAAGATGAACACCACCCCGGCGGACGCTGGAGAGCTCGCCGCCACAATCGCCGCCCGGACCGAGGAGCCGGGGGTTATTCGAGTGATCTGCCCGCCCTTCGTCTGCCTGGCCGCCGTCCGCGACGCGCTGGCCGGGAGGAACGTCGCCGTCGGCGCCCAGAACGTCCATCACGAGCTCGCCGGCGCCTACACCGGAGAGGTGTCCGCCGCCGCACTCGCCGGCCTGGCGACGTGGGTGATCCTCGGCCATTCCGAGCGGCGCCGCGACGCCTACGAATCCGACGAGCTCGTCGGCAAGAAGCTGGCCCGAGCGATCTCGTCGGGCCTTCGCCCGATTCTCTGTGTCGGAGAGCTGCTGGCCGAGCGTGAGGCCGGCCGGGCGGTTGAGGTCGTAGCCACTCAGCTGCGCGGCGCCATGGCCGGCAAGGATGTGGACGCGCTGCAGAACGGCGGTCTCGTCATCGCGTACGAGCCGGTGTGGGCCATCGGTACGGGCCGTAACGCCTCGGGCGCCGATGCCGCGGCCATGGCTGCGGCAATCCGATCAACGCTCGCGGCCGACCTCGGATGGGGCCTCGCGGCAGAGAACGTGCCGGTTCTCTACGGCGGCAGCGTGACCAGCGCCAACATCGGCGAGTTCCTGGCGGAGCACTCCCTCGACGGCGCACTCGTCGGCGGGGCGTCGCTGAAGCCCGACGAGATGGCCGGCATGGTGGCCCGCGCGGCCGTGACCGCGATGGCCCGCGTTGCGGCCTCGGGGGCGCCGGAATGACTCCG
>JBEKVD010000035.1:0-27493 GCA_049514315.1 Candidatus Limnocylindrales bacterium
AAGCGGGATCCCACGCGAATCACTGGTTGACACCCGATCGGACCTGACGGACCGATCGGTCGGTCGGAGGAAAGGGGTGGCCCGCGCGGGCGGGCGAGGGGCCGTGGCGGGCGACAGGTCGGAGCCCAGACAACCGACGAGGGGCCTGTCGCCACGCCTCGTTGCGGTTTCGACTCCGTCGTGAAGCCCAGGATGAGGCGTGAGAGCGCCGGCCCTACTGACTGCGGTCGGGGTCCGCGTCCCAGCGGCCGCGGTCCGTGTCCCAGCGGCCGACGACGCGGACGGACGATGCGCCCTCGATCGATTCGCGTCGGGCTCGCGCGGCGGCGACGGACTCGGTCCACCCGGGCGGCACAAGGTCGGGTGCGAGGTCCGCGAGCGGCGCCAGGACGAACAAGCGGCGACCGGCCTTCGGGTGCGGAACCTCGAGCAGACGCGTGGCTCCGCCTGGGTCCGGCGCGCGGCCGTCATCCGACCGTTCCACCACCATCTGCTCCTCGCCAAAGAGCAGCAAGTCGAGGTCGAGCTCGCGTGGGCCGTACCGAGAACGAATCTGGCGGCCGAAGGCCCGCTCGATCGACTTGAGGACCAGCAGAAGGGCAATCGAACCGGTGTTGCGGCCGGGGCCGGCGGGCACATCGAGCGCCACGACAGCGTTGTGGAAGTCGGGTTGGTCCGTCACCTCGACCGGGGCGGTCAGGTACAGGCGCGAGACTCCGGCAAGGCTGGTGCCCGGAAGCGCCGCGAGGGCGTGGACGGCGGCCGTCAGCGTGGCCTGCGCGTCGCCGATGTTTGCCCCGAGCCCAATGTATGCCCGAACAGTCCGCATCGATCAGCTCCACATTTGCCGGCGGCCAGCGGGTCGGATGCCAGGCGCCGACCGCGCCACCGCGTCGCGAAGCGCCGCCGCTAGACTCCGCTGGTGCGCCCCGTGCTCGTGCTCATTTTCCACTCGACGGCCGCGTCTGGGGCCGGGCCGCTTGTCCGCGCCCTCGCGGAAGCGCGCGGCGCACTCGCGGAACGGCAGCGTACGGCATTCCTGGCCGCCGGCGCCGACGACGTGGAGATCGTGGCGGGACCACCGGACGACCTGTCCTTCGGTGAGCGCCTGGCGGGAGCGCTGGGGGCCAGAGGCGCGGCCCGTGTCGGCAAGGCCGGCAAGCGGCTCACCACGGACGCGACGATCGGCGGCATAGTCGTCCTGGGCTCCGGCAGCATTCCACTGGCGAGAGCCTCAGACTTGCGCCGTTTCGTGGAGGTGGCCGCGGGCCCCGGCGGGCACGCACTCGCGAACAACCGGTATTCCGGGGACGTGGTGGCGGTCTCGCGGCCGGAGGATCTGGCGGGACTGCCGCCACTCCCCGTCGACAACGCCCTTCCCCGGTGGCTGGAGGAACGGGCCGGAGTTGCCGTCGAGGATCTCGGGTCGCGCTGGAGGTTGGGCGCCGACGTCGACTCGCCGTTGGACCTGATCGCCTTGCGCGATCCGGCCGCCCGCGGCTTTCGGGCGGCGGCGCCACTGGTCGCTGAGCGCCTCGCGTTGCTGGCCGACGTGACCTCGAACCGACGTGCTGAGCTGCTCGTGGCTGGCCGCGTCTCGGCGACTACCCTGTCCTGGCTGGAGCGGGGCGTCGCCTGCCGCGTTCGAGCGCTCGTCGAAGAGCGCGGCCTGCGGGCGGCTTCGGGCCTCGCCCGGTCCGACGGGGTGGGCAACTCCCGGCGGCCCCGCTCGGTTCTCGGCGAGCTGCTCGATCGCGACGGCCCCGAATCCCTCGCCCGGACCGTTGCCCGACTGTCCGACGCCGCCGTGATAGACACGCGCGTCCTGATGGCCCACCGATCCGGGGCCGACGAGTCCGCCTGGCCGCCGGCTGAGGACCGCTACGCCTCCGACCTCCTGCTGCCCGCGTCAATCGCCGACTCGTGGCTGCGCGCACTCACCGCCTCGGCTTCAACCTCCTCACCTGCCGGCCCGATCCTTCTCGGCGGTCACACGATGGTGAACGGCGGACTCCGCCTGCTCGCGCAGCGAGCTCGTGCGGCGCCCCGATGACGCCCGGACGCCGGCCGCCTGCGACCGGGCGCCGCGCGCCGGACGGACGTCCGTCGCCGACCGACCGTTCGGCCGAGCTCACCTCTCTCATCCGCGCCGAAATCGAGTCGAGCCCGGGACGCCACATCACGTTCGCTCGCTACATGGAACGCGCGCTTTATGAGCCTGGACTCGGTTACTACCGCGGGCTCGCCGACCGGCCCACCGAGGCCGGCGACTTTCTGACCGCGCCCGAGACGCACGCCATCTTCGGCTGGACGCTAGCCCGCCGGGTCGAGGCGATCTGGGTCGAGCTGGGCCGACCGCGACGGTTCGGCTTGATCGAGTACGGCGCTGGATCCGGAACCCTGGGGCTCGCGATTCTCGACGGGTTTCGCCGCCACGGTTCGTTCGACCTGCTCCAGGCCACCCGATACGAGCCGATCGAATCGAACCCGAACCGCCTGATCGACCTGCGCCGACGGTTCGACGAAGCCGGCTTCGCCGACCGGCTCGTCGAACGACCGGACCCCTCGGGCCTACCGGCAACCTCGAGCCCGACCGGTTCTGCCGAGGCCACCGACCGCGGGGGGGCCATACCCGTCACCGGCGTCATCCTTGCCAACGAGTTCCTCGACGCTTTGCCTGTCCATCGCGTCTTCGTCCGCGGCGGGATGCTGCGGGAGCTTTTCGTCGCCTGGAGCGAAGAGCGGGCCGGCTTCGCCGAAGTGGCCGGCCAACCCTCCACACCGGAGCTCGCCGCTCGCCTGGCCGACGACGGTGTCGTGCTGGCCGAAGGCCAGATCGCTGAGATATGCCTCGGCCTCGGGCCGTGGCTCGACGAAGCGGCGAAGCGCCTCGCCCGAGGCTGCGTCCTTGCGATCGACTACGGCTTCGACGCGGCCGAACTCTACGGTCCTCGCCGCCTTGCCGGGACGTTGCTCGGGTATCGCGGCCACCGCGTGGTGGAGAACCCGTTCAACTCGCCGGGCGAGGTGGATCTCACGGCGCACGTAGACTTCACAGCCGTCCGGCGCCTCGCCGCACGCCGCGGCTTCCGGACGGTGGCTCTCACGACGCAGTCGGAGTTCCTGGTCGCTGCCGGCCTCGAAGGCGAGCTGCGCGCCGTCCAGGCTTCTCCGGAGTTATCGCTCGCCGACTACGCCCGGGCCCGCTCCGGCGTCGTGCGAATGCTCGACCCGCGCCACATGGGCCGTTTCCGTGTCCTGATTCTCGAGCGTGAAGACGACATCACGGCCGAGGAGAGATCGAATGCAAGCGGACTCGTGCCTTGACGGAGCGGCCGCCGTGGAGCCCGGGCCGTCTCCCGAGGCTTCCGGGCCGCCCCAACTTCGGGCGATTCCAGCACCCCCGCGGATTCCGCTCCGGACGGCCGGGGAGCCGCCGCCCCTGATAGACTCTGGAATGGATCGCTCGGGAGCGGGCCACGAACCCTGCCCCGCGACCGCCTGAGTGCAACTTCGCGCCCGACGCCGCGGACGCCCGGCTGCGGTTAACGGGCCTGCTGGAGAACGATGACCGGCATCTGGTACGTAGTCGGCCTGGCCTTCGCAGGGGTTTCTTTCGTATTCCTCGTGATCGGCCTCGCCTGGCTCATCACCCACCGCAACCGCGGCGACCGCCACAAGGGCATGCCCTACGAGAGCGGCATCGACACGTTCGGCGACACCTGGGGCCGATTCGGCATTTCGTTCTACGTGTATGCGCTGCTCTTCGTCGCCTTCGACGTCGAGGTTGTCTTCCTCTACCTGTGGGCGATCATCTTTCGCGATCTGCTCGTCGGCGGCCTGGTCAGCATGGGCACGTTCGTTCTCGTGCTGATGCTGGGCCTCGCCTACGCCTGGCGAAAGGGAGTCCTGACATGGCGGTAGGCGATCGGGGGTCGAGGGTTCGAGCGGCGCCGGCTCGCCGGCTCGCGCCCGTTCCCCCCGGCGAGCTGGCCACGCCGATCATGGTCCCCAATACGCTCTGGCAGCCGGCCGATCCGCTCGCCTACGAGGGCGGCCGGCCGGCGGACGTGACCCACCTGCGGGGATTCGGGTTCACGGACGCCGGCCGGAACGACGCCGCCCGATGGGGAGCGCTCCAGGTCGTCCCGACGAAAGCGGACCACATCCTCGACCTCATCCGGGCCAACAGCCTTTGGCCGCTTCTCTCGGGCCTTGCCTGCTGCGCCATCGAGATGATGTCGAGCGCCACCAGCAAGAACGACATGGACCGCTGGGGCATGTTCCCGTTCCGCGCCTCGCCCCGCCAGGCCGACGTGCTGATCGTCGCCGGCACGCTGACGACCAAGATGGCCGGCCCGCTCATCCGGCTGTGGGAGCAGATGCCGGAGCCCAAGTGGTGCGTTGCGCTGGGCGACTGCACGGTGTCGGGGGGTCGCTACAAGCGAAGCTACTCCGTGGTCCAGGGCATCGACCGGGTCATGCCGGTGGACGTCTACATCCCCGGCTGCCCGCCTCGCCCGGAAGGGTTGATCTACGGCATGATGCAGCTCGGCCAGCTCGTCAAGGACCGCCGCGGTCGCTGGAACGAGCGTGCGATCGGCCCCAATGCTCCGGATGACATCTGACCGATGGATCGCACTCTTGAGACCCGGCTCGAAGCGCGCCTGGCCGACCACCTCCGAGGTCCCGTGTACCAGCGTCACGACGAGACCGAGATTCGCATCGAGGCCGGCAGCGTTCCCGAGGTCCTCCGCATCCTCCACGACGCGGTGGACTTGCGTTTCGAGATCCTTGCCGATCTCGCCGGGGTGGACACGGGCGAGGTAATGCAGGTCGTCTACCACCTGTGGAGCCCGCTGACCTCGGACTGGCTGCGGATCATCGCCGATGGCCTCTCTCGCGACGACCCGCGGGTGCCTTCGGCCACTTTCCTCTGGATCGGCGCCGAGTGGCTCGAGCGCGAGGCTTACGACATGTTCGGCATCGTCTTCGAGGGCAACCGCGACCTGCGCCGCATCTTCATGCCGCCCGACTACACGAGCTTCCCGCTCCGCAAGGATTTCCTCCTGCCCGATGACGCGGCCCGATCTCCTGGGGCCGGCGTTCGCCACGTCGAGCGGGCCTGCGCCCCGGCCGCCCTGGCCGACGATCCCACGGCCGGCGTCCGCCGGGCGCCGGCGAGTTGAGGACGACGATGCCGCCCAGACGTGGCGCCGACAGGCCGACGTCCACCCGCGAGAAGCCACAGGCCGGGGGCCAGCCCTCCACCGACGACCCGCGGATCATCCTCGACCGGCAGATCGGGGCCGACCTGTTCGAGCCGATCCCGCCGTACCCGCCTCGAACAGAGCGCGAAGGTGAGTTCTACACGCTCGCCGATGGAGAGATGTTCCTGAACGTCGGCCCCCACCATCCGGCAACTCACGGCGTCCTTCGCCTCGTCGTGAAACTCTCCGGCGAGCAGATCGTCGACGTGGATCCAGTCCTGGGCTATCTCCACCGTGGCGTCGAAAAGATCTGCGAGAACTCCGACTACTACCACGTCATCGACCAGGTGGACCCGCTCGAGTACATAAGCTCCCTCTTCCAGGAGTGGGCCGCGGTCCTCTCATTCGAGAAGCTGATGGATGTGACGGTGCCGCGCCGCGCGGAATACATCCGCGTCCTCTCCGGCGAGCTGCTCCGCATCGCCAGCCACACGCTGTACATGGGGTTCCTGGCCCTCGACCTGGGCGGCCTGACGCCGATCCTCTACGGCTTCATCGAGCGCGACGAGATCGTGGAGATGCTCGCGGCCCTGACCGGGGCGCGGATGCTGTTCAACTACTTCCGCATCGGCGGCGTCAACGGAGACCTCAACCACGAGTTCATGAGCCGCCTCGGCGACTGGATGAGCCGGGCCGCCAGGCAGACCGAGGCCAGCGCAGGGCTGCTCAACGAGAACGAGATCTTCGTCCGAAGGACCCGTGGCGTGGGCATCCTGGATCGGGCCACCGCCCTCCGCTTCGGGGTGACGGGGGGGAACCTCCGTGCGGCCGGCGTCCCGTTCGACGTCCGGCGGGCACACCCTTACAGCGTCTATCCGGAGCTCGATTTCAACGTCCCGACCCGCACGGAGGGCGATTCGCTGGCCCGCTACCTGATCCGCGTCGACGAGGTCCGCGAGTCGATCAAGATCATCGACCAGTGCCTGCACAACATGCCCGACGGGCCGGTGATGGCCAGGCTGCCGCGGTTGCTCCGGCCTCACCCAGGGCGCGCCTGGGGCGCGTGCGAAGGCCCGAGGGGGATGATGGGCGTGTACTCGATCAGCGACGGCTCCGACGGGCCGTTCCGCTTCCGAATCCACGACCCCAGCTTCATCAACATGGAGACCGTGCCCACGCTGCTGCCGGGCAACCTGCTGGCCGACACCATGGCCATCGTGGCCTCGCTCGACCCAGTCATGGGCGGGATCGACAAGTGAGGGCGGCGATGAGCTCGGTCGGGGGCTTCGTCCGAGGCTTCCCCGGCCAGTTCTGGCGCCGTCTTTCGCTGCAGGAGCGTCTGGCGCTGATCTTCGCGCCGCTGGCGATCGGCGCGGGCGTCGTGACCGTCCTCGCAATCGTCCTGCTCGGGCCGCCGTTCCTCGACTTCCTGCGAGCCAATCTGCCGCTCGTTCGATTCGCCGTCGCGGCGACGGCCATCCTGCTGATGACCGTCCCAACGGCCTTCGTGATCATCTACCTCGAGCTCAAGGTCATCGCCCGCATGAACCTGCGCGTCGGGCCCAACCGGATCGGGCCGTGGGGCTCGGCGATGAGCGTCGTTCACGGTCTCAAGGTCCTCTCCAAGGAAGACTTCGCCCCTACCGGCGCCGACACCACCGTCTTCACGCTTGCTCCGGTCGTAACCTACATGGCCAGTGTCATGACGCTGCTGGTCATCCCGTTCGCGCCGGGCCTGATCGGCCAGGACCTCAACATCGGGCTGCTCTACTTCTTCGCCGTCGGCGGGCTGACCGTCCTGGGCCTGCTCATGGCCGGCTGGTCGAGCTTCAACAAATACTCGCTCCTGGGCGGCCTGCGCTCGGCGGCCCAGATCATCAGCTACGAGATTCCCCTGACCCTCTCTGTCGTCGGCGTGATCCTCCTGGCCGGGACCATGAGCACGAACCGAATCGTCCTCGCGCAATCGGGCTCGCTCTTCGACTGGTTCGTCTTCAAGCAGCCACTGGCGGCACTTGTCTTCTTCATCGCCGCCACGGCCGAGGCCAACCGAACCCCATTCGACATGACCGAGGCCGACTCGGAGATCGTGGCCGGCTTCGCAACCGAGTATTCGGGCATGCGCTTCGGCTTCTTCTTCTTCGCCGAGTACGTGAACGTCTTCATCGTCTCGGCGCTCGCAGTGACCCTGTTCTTCGGCGGCTGGACGGCTCCGTTCAACTGGCCGCTTGCCTACAACCTGAACTGGTTCAACCCGTGGTCCCTCGGCTTCTTCGGCTGGACGGCAATCGTCCTGACAGTGCTGGTCATCGGCTCCGAGTTCTTCGCGGTCATCGTCAGGCTGCTCGGCGGGCGGGAGTGGAGCGCCTGGGACGCGATGGGCTTGGGTTTCCTCGTCGACCTCGTTCTCGTGGTCGGCGTCCTCGGCCTGGCGGGCTTTGTCACATTCGACTGGGTCGGCGGAATCTTCTGGTTCATGGCCAAGACCTACACGTTCGTGTTCGTGTTCGTCTGGATGAGGGGCACGCTACCTCGCGTCCGGGTGGACCAGCTGATGGGCTTCGCCTGGAAATGGCTACTGCCGGCCTCACTTCTGAACCTGTTCATGACGGCGACCGCCGTCGTCCTCCTGAACCGGTGATCTAGCGATGAGCTTCGTTCCGGGCCTCGGCATAGCAAAGGGCATGGCGCTGACGCTGCGCCGCTTCTTCGCCCCGAAGGCGACCATCCAGTACCCCGAAACCGCGCCCGACGTCGCCGTTCGCTTCCGCGGCCGGCTGCAGCTGCTCTACGACGAACTGGGCAACCTGAAGTGCGAGACCTGTTTCCAGTGCGCCCAGGCCTGTCCAGTGGAGTGCATCGACATGGGCGGCTTCGACACCCGGGGCCGCTTCCACGTCCACTGGGGCGCGCCCGAGATGTACGCCGAGCGGCGGGAGCAGTCCGCGCTTCGGAGATCGGGCCGTCCCGTGCCGGATCCGGCGTCCCGCCGCTTCGATCCGGTCGACCCGGCCGCGGTTGACGGCATCCTCGAGGATCACGACTTCGACCCCGGCCAGATGCTGGCCATTCTCGAGTCGATCCAGCGAACTTACGGCTACCTGCCCATGGTGGCCCTCAAGCGCGTGAGCCAGGTTTCCGGGGCCCCGTACGCGCTGATGTATGGCACCGCAACCTACTACCGCCACCTGAGGTTTGAGAAGCCCGGCCACACCGTGGCGGTCTGCCAGTGCACGTCCTGCCTGCTGGCAGGCTCCAGCCGCATCGCGGGAACGCTTGCCAGGGAGCTCGGGGCGGAGATAGGCCGCGGATCGACCGGCCCAGGAGTTGCGCTGGCCCAGCTTCCGGCCCACGTACCCGGCGCAAAGTCGCCGCTCGTCACGCTCGACGGCAAGGCGCAGACGGTGACAGCCGCAGCCGCAGCCGCCTGGGTCCGGCGACTGACCGGCAGGAGCCCGGCATGACGGCTGCCGGCATTCTCGCCACCCCGGCCAGGTTCCCGCGCCTGCTGCTGCCCGCGGCTCCACCGAGGCACCCGCTCGACCTCGACGCGGCCGTGTCTGCCGGCGCCTTCGCCTCCCTGCGGGCGGCTATCGATGAGCTCGGGGCCGGTGGCGTGATCGATTCTCTCGTCGAATCCGGGATGCGAGGCCGTGGCCGCGGAGGCTTCCCGGTCGGCGAGAAGTGGCTGGCTTGCGCTCGAACCGAGGCCGACCGACGCTACGTGGTGGTCAACGCCTACCAGTCAGACCCGGCCGTCATGACCGACCGAGTCCTGCTCGAGACCAATCCATATGCCGTGATCGAGGGCGCGGCGATCGCCGCCTTCGCGGTCGGCGCCGGCGAGGTCGTGGTCGCACTTCGGGCCGAGGCAGCCGACACGATCCGTTCGGTCGAGGCGGCCGTGGCCGCCGCCGAAGCTGCCGGCTACATCGGCGAGGACGTCCTCAACAGCGGGACAGAGATCTACTTCTCGGTGAAGCCACTGCAGGGCTCCTACATGCTCGGCGAGGAAACGGTTCTGCTCAAAGGCCTCGAGGGCCGGCGCGGCCAGCCGGAGCAGCAGCCGCCGTACACGACGACTCGAGGGCTCTTCGGGGCGCCGACCCTGATCCACGGCCCCCAGACGTTCGCCGCGGTGCCGACGATCCTGTCCGGCGGCATAGCCGGCTTCCCCGAGACGGGCGCTCGGGCCTTCGCCGGCACGATCCTCGTGCACATCTCCGGCGCCGTCAGCAGACCCGGAATCGCCGAGATTCCGTTCGGGGTCACGATCCGAGAGATCCTCGACGTGGCCGGCGGCGTACCGGCTCCGCACAAGCTCAAGGCGCTGCTCGTGGGCGGTCCATCGGGCGGCATCCTGCCCCCGGATGGCCTTGGCGTGGGCTTCGACCACGACTCCCTGGAGAAGGCCGGCGCGCAGGTCGGCTCCGGCTCGATCGTGGTCTTGGACCAGCACAGCTGCGTGGTCGACCTGGCCGCCGCCCTCACTCGATTCTGTGCCGACCAGGCCTGCGGCAAGACGATTCCGTGCCGCATCGGCCTGCGCCGGCTGGCCGAGATCGGAGCCCGCATCTGCGAGGGGCAGCCGCGCGCCGACGAGATCGCGCGCCTGACCGACCTCTCCGCCGACATCGTCGGCAGCGCCCTGTGCGACCACGAGCGTCGTGCCACCCTGGCCCTCCTGAGCGTCGTCCGGTACTTCCGCGACGAGCTCGACGCCCACATCGTCCGCAACACCTGCCCTGCCGGGATCTGTCGGCCGAAGGCTGCAGCCCGCGCTGGGGCCGTCTCCTGAGGCGTCGCATGCGAGAAGCGACCCCTCACCCGAGCCCCAGCTCACCGCCCTCGAGCGCGCCCGCCGGGTCCCGGAGACGCCGCAAGGACGCGGCATCAACCCCGGCCGAACCGGCCTCGACCGCACTGTCGACCAACCCGATCGCCCCCGAGACCGCGTCTTTGGAGGCGTACGAGCAGGAGCTCGCGGAGCTGCCCCGGGGCCTGCGGCCGGCATCGAACCAGAAGGAGGTCTGGAACAAGCGCGCCGGTCGCCCCGACAGCCGGCCGGACTCCAGGTCGCCGTACGACACGTTCATTCCGTTCGACGGGTCGCTCGCGGAGCGCCTGATCACGACCCAGGCTCCCCAGCGGCCGCTTTCGACCCCCGTCTTCCGGATGCAGGTGGACGGCCGCTCCGTCGAGGGCAGCGAAGGCCAGACGATCCTCGAAGTCTGCCGCGCCAACGGAATCGAGATACCAACCCTCTGCTACGAGCCGAAGCTGCCGGGCTTTGGGGCGTGTCGGATGTGCGTCGTCCAGGTCGAGGGCGAGGAGCACCCCCCGATCTCGTGCTCTCGCGCCGCGGAGGCCGGCATGGTCGTGAGCACCGAGACCGAGCAGCTCCGCCGCTTGCGCCGAACGAACCTCGAGCTGATCTTCAGCGACCACAACGCCTACTGCCTGCCGCCCTGCCAGAACAAGTGTCCCAGCCACATCGACATTCCAGGCTTTCTGAAGGCCAACGCCGAGGGCCAGTTCCGCGAGTCGGCCCGCATCTTCAAGCGGACCATTCCCTTCCCGTCGATCCTGGGCCGCGTCTGCCCGGCACCTTGCGAGGACCACTGCCGTCGCGACGAGGTCGACGAGGCGATTGCCATCCGGGACAGCCACCGCTACTCGGGGGACGTCGTCCTGGAGTCGCAGAAGCGCGGCATCGAGCCGCCGCTGCCCTTCGAAACCGAAGCCAGGAGCGGCAAGCGCGTGGCGGTCATAGGCTCCGGCCCGGCCGGCATGTCCGCGGCCTATTACCTGCTCCTTGCCGGCCACGACGTGACCGTGTTCGAGCGCGACCCGGCGCCCGGCGGAATGCTCCGCTACGGCATCCCGGAGTACCGCCTGCCGAAGGCCGACGTCCTCGAACCCGAGTACGAGTCCGTCTGGCGCCTGGGCGCCCGGCTGGTCTGCAACCAGGCCCTCGGCCGCGACTTCACCCTGGACGACCTGCGCGTGCAGGGTTTCGATTCGACCGTCGTCGCCACGGGCTGCTACGACACCAACAAGCTCAACGTACCCAACGAGACGGCGGACGGCGTGATCGACGGCCTCGAGTACCTCCGCATCGCCACTCTGGGGCTGCCCTACCCCGGCCACAAGGGCAGTCGGGTCGTCGTCGTCGGTGGCGGCTTCACCGCCATGGACTGCTGGCGGACATCGATCCGGCAGGGGGCCAGGCAGGTCACCCTGGTCTACCGCCGTGACATGAAGGACATGCCGGCCTCGAGCGAGGTCCACGAGGCCCTCGAGGAGGGCGGCACGGCCATCTTCCAGGCCGGCCCGACCCGCGTCCTCGTCGACGCCGGGGGCAAGGTCACCGGCGTGGAGTTCATCCGCATGCGGCCCGGCGCACCCGACGCCAGTGGCAGGCGACGCCCCGAGCCCGCGCCCGGCACCGAGTTTGTCGTCGAATGCGACCGCGTCCTGCTTGCCATCGGCCAGGGCCCCGACCTGACGTGGATCGGCCCGGGCAACGAGGGCCTCGCCGCGGTCAGGAACCGGCTCAACGCCGACGCGGTCACCTTCAAGACCGGGAGGCCCGGCGTCTTCGGCACCGGCGACGTCCGCATCGGCGCCAGCACGGTCGTCCAGGCCGTCGCCGAGGGCAGGCGCTGCGCGTATGCCGTGGACGCCTACCTGAAGGGCCGCGACCTGGCCGAGCTGCGAACCCGCCAGACGCTGGCCGAGGTCGAGCCGACGTTCCTCTCGATCGTGCCCTACACGAACGAACCCAAGGTGGCTCGCCAGCGCCTCAAGTCGCTGCCGGCCAGGGAGCGGTCGAAGAGCTACGTCGAGTACGAGATCCCGTATACGGCGACCCAGGTCACGGCCGAATCCACCCGCTGCCTCCAGTGCACCTGCGAGGCGCTCGGCAACTGCGACCTGCGCCGCCTCGGCATCGAGTACGGCACGACTCTCCAGACGCTGGAGCCGGGCCACGACGCGGGAGCCGGCTTCCGAAGCGTCACCGAGAACCGCTTCACAGGCGCCAACCACGACTACATCCGCGACGACAGCCACGCCTTCATCCTGCGCGAGCCCTCGCGCTGCATCGACTGCGGGCGCTGCGCCTCCGTGTGCGCCGACGTCGTCGGCGCGGCCTGCTACGACTTCATGCGCAGCGGCTTCGATACGCTCGTCACCACGCCACTCGACATGAGCCTCAACGACACGCCGTGCGTCTCGTGCGGTCGATGCGCCGAGACATGCCCGACCGGCGCACTGATGCCAAAGCCGCGGGTGCTCGAGAAGTACGACGTCGATGAGAGCCGCTGCATCCTGTGCGGTATCTGCGTCGACGCCTGCCCGTACGACGCCCTGCGCGGAGGCCAGGACAATGAGCTCGCCCACACGGGCCGCGGCGACCCGGAGATCGACCTCATCGCTCTTGCAGACGTCGATCGCGAGACCGAGGTGACTTACATTCGACGCGAGCGCGACTGGCTGGCCCACGCTCTCGCCGAAGGACACATCGAGGACCCGGCCGCGAATTTGCCGGGGCTGCCAGCATCCCTCGCCGGCGCCTCCGGCGATCGGACCGGAGCCGGGCGACAGTGACCGTCATATCGGCCGGCTCTGCGGCCGGCCAGGAGGAGGGTAGCGAGGCATGCCGATAGGCGACTCGATCCCGCCGGTCGGGATCCGATGGGACGACGCCCTCTTTGTCGTCCTTGCCGCCACCCTCCTCGGGTCGGCTCTGATGGTCGTCACCCTGCGCGACATCATCCGCTGCGGCCTGGCCCTGACGGTCTCCTTCGCATCCCTGGCGGGAATCTACGCCCTGTTGGGAGACCCGCTCGTCGCTGCGACCCAGATCCTCGTCTACATCGGCGCCATCAGCGTCCTGATCCTGTTCGCGATCATGATGACCCAGACCAAGAACGCCCCGGCACGGCTGGTCTTCCAGACCCAGGCCTGGGTCGCGGCCGTGGCCTCGGTCGCCCTCGCGGTCGTGATCGCCGTCGCGGCCCTGGCGACAACCTGGCCGGCCGGCGGGCAGCGGCTCTCGACCGCGACGGCCGACGTGGCCCACCTCCTCTTCAGCGAGTACGTCCTGCCGTTCGAGGTCGTCGGCGTGCTGCTGACCGCAGCCGTGGTCGGCGCAGTCTACCTGGCCCGCCGCGAGCCAGGCCGACGCGATGAGGATCGGCCGTGAGCAACTCGCTCGACTCCTACCTGGTGCTCTCGGGCTTCCTCTTCGCCATCGGCACGTTCGGCTTTCTCGCTCGCCGCAACGCCATCAGCATGCTCATGTCGATCGAACTGATGCTGAATGCCGTCAACCTCAGCATCCTTGCTTTCGGAGCTTTCGTTGCTCCGTTGAAGACTCACGCCTCGGTGATCGCCCTCGTGGTCATCGCGGTGGCGGCGGCCGAGGCGACGGTGGGCCTGGCGATCGTCATCGCCATCTACCGGAACCGCAGGACGCCGCTGGTCGACGAATACGACTCGATGCGGGAATGAGCACGATGACCCAGCCGGCTTACAGCCAGTCGCATCTCCCCCGAGTCGCCGCTCCGGCGCGCCCAGGCCGAGGCCCAGCCGGGCACGCGCGGCGAGCGCACCTGGACGCGCGTGAGCAAGCAGTCGGAGGCGGCAACGCAGGCAGAGGCGGCAACGCGGGCATGGGCCGCCCGAGGGTGCGACGATGACATTCCTGATCCCTCTCATTCCGCTGCTGCCGCTGGCGGGCTTCGCCGTCACCGGGCTCCTCGGCCGCGGGATGGGGACGCAGTCACACCGCATCGCGGTCTGGGCGGTCGTAGCCTCGTGGCTGGTGGCGATGGTCGTCGCCTTCGGCGCCCTAACGGGGACTCTCGGCTTCGGTGAGGCCGGCGCCACCATCACGCTCTGGAACTGGATTCCCGCAACCGGCTTCCACGCCGACATGGGCTTCTTCGTCGACGCTCTGACGGCCTGCCTCCTGATCGTGGTCACGACCATCGGCATGCTCGTTCACATCTACTCGATCGGCTACATGGCCCACGACCCCGGCAAGTGGCGCTTCTTCGCCTACCTCAACCTGTTCATGTTCTCGATGCTGATCCTGGTCCTGGCCGACAACTTCCTGCTCGTGTTCGCCGGATGGGAGCTGGTCGGCTTGTGCAGCTACCTGCTGATCGGGTTCTGGTACCCGCGCCGGTCCGCGGCCGAGGCGGCAAAGAAGGCGTTCCTCGTCAACCGCATCGGGGACATGGGCTTCGCCCTGGGCATCATGGCCATCTGGACCCAGCTCGGCACTCTCAACATGCAGGCCGTCTTCGCGGCCTTCGGAACCGTCCCCCACGGCTGGCAGATCGCCATCGCCCTGCTCATCTTCTGCGGCGCAGTCGGCAAGAGCGCCCAGTTCCCGCTCCACGTCTGGCTGCCGGACGCGATGGAGGGCCCAACGCCGGTCTCCGCCCTGATCCACGCCGCCACGATGGTCAACGCCGGCGTCTACCTGGTGGCTCGCTGCAACCCGATCTTCGGCGCCGCGCCGGAGGTGATGGTGGTCGTGGCCGCGATCGGTATCTTCACCGCCATCCTGGCCGCCTCTATTGCTTTCACCCAGACTGACATCAAGCGTGTCCTGGCCTACTCGACGCTCTCACAGCTGGGCTACATGTTCGCCTCCCTGGGCGTGGGGGCCTGGACGGCGGCGATCTTCCATCTCATGAGCCACGGCTTCTTCAAGGGTCTGCTCTTCCTCGACTCCGGTTCCGTCATCCATGCCGTCGACGGTGAGCAGGACATGCGCAAGATGGGCGGCCTGGCCCACAAGATACCGATCACCTACGCGACGATGCTGATCGGTTCGGTGGCAATCTCCGGCGTCCCGCCGCTCGCCGGATTCTTCTCCAAGGACGAGATCCTGGGCGGCGCCTTCAAGAACGGCTTCCTCTGGGTGTGGGCAATCGGCTTTGCCGTGGCCGGCATGACGGCCTTCTACATGTTCCGGCTGATGGGCATGACCTTCTGGGGCGAGAGCCGCGTCGACCCCGAGAAGGAGGATCACATCCACGAGTCTCCGCCGACGATGACGCGGCCGCTCATCGTGCTGGCCATCCCGGCGGTCTTCCTCGGCCTTCTGATCGGCTTCCCGCCGGAGTCCGGCCTCCTCCACTCGTGGCTGAAGCCGGTGTTCGAAGCCACGATCGCGGCCAGCGGCCGGACCGAGGCGGCCTACAACTTCTTCGGCATCGATGGAGCCCTGGCGATCGCCACCACGACCCTCGTGGCAATCGCGATCGTTGTCTCCTGGCGCCTATTCGGTGTGAACGTGCCGTCTCTCGGCCTGCGGGCTCAGCCGCGGCCGGATCGGGTTCGCGAGCTGAGCGCCCGGCCGGGTCTGGCCTTCCTGTACCGCGGCTCCTCGAACAAGTGGTGGTTCGACGACCTCAACAACCTGCTGTTCGTGGTCTGGGGCGGCAGGCTCGCGAACGCGGTCTTCTGGTTCGACCGGACGATCGTCGACGGCACAGTCAACGGCATCGGCGTCGTGACCACCGGCGCCGGGACCCGGCTCCGCCGCGTCCAGACCGGCCGCGTCCAGAACTACGCCCTCGGCATCGCGCTCGGCCTCATCGCGATGGCCGTCGGCTACCTCATCATCGCGGTTCGATAGGGTGACGAGACCATGAATCTGCCGATCCTGAGCCTGATCACGTTCACGCCTCTCGTCGGGGCTCTGGTGGTCGCCGGCCTGCCATCCGGGAGACCCGACCTGATCCGCCGCACGGCCCTGGCCTTCGCCCTCCTGGCATGGGTCATGTCTCTCGTTCTGCTCGCGGCATACGCCTTCGGCCCGGCCGGCTTCCGGTTCAACGAGGTCGTCGATTGGATCCCCGCCTTCGGCATCCAGTACAAGGTGGGCGTCGACGGCCTGAGCGTGCTGATGGTCGTGCTGACGACGACCCTGACCTGGGTCAGCGTCCTGGCCAGCTTCGGGCCGATCAACGAGCGGGTGAAGGGCTACATGATCTCCTTCCTCATCCTGGAGGTCGGCATGATCGGCGTGTTCGTGGCCCTGGATCTCTTCCTGTTCTACATCTTCTGGGAGATCGTCCTGGTCCCGATGTACCTGATTATCGGCATCTGGGGCGGGGCCAACCGCGTCTACGCGACGATGAAGTTCGTGCTGTACACGCTCGTCGGCTCGCTGCTGATGCTGGTCGCGATCCTCGCCACGGCCTACGCCTATCAGGTCGGACACGGCGGTTCCTGGGTGGGCGCGTTCGACTACGTGCAGCTGCAGGGTTTTGCGGCTGCCGGCGGCTTCGGCGACAACTTCCAGATCCTGGCCTTCCTGGCGCTCTTCCTGGCCTTCGCCATCAAGGTCCCGATGTTCCCGTTCCACACCTGGCTGCCGGACGCCCACACCGAGGCGCCGACCGCCGGCTCGGTCATCCTGGCGGGCGTCCTCCTCAAGCTCGGCGCCTACGGCCTTATCCGCTTCGCCGTGCCACTCTATCCGCACGCGGCCCATACGTTTGCCTGGCCGATCATCGTCCTGAGCGTCATCGCGATCGTCTACGGCGCGATCGTGTCGATCGTCCAGCCCGACCTGAAGCGCCTGATCGCCTACAGCTCGGTCAGCCACATGGGATTCGTGACGCTCGGCATCTTCGTCTTCAGCGCGGCCGCGCTCCAGGGCGCAATCCTGCAGATGATCAGCCACGGACTGATCACGGGCGGCCTCTTCCTCCTCGTCGGCGTCGTCTACGAGCGGACCCACGACCGAACGATCGCCAGGATGGGCGGCCTCGCAGCGACGATGCCCATCTGGGCCACCGTCTTCGGCTTCTTCATCCTGGCCTCGGCCGGGCTGCCGGGCCTGTCCGGCTTCGTCGGCGAGTTCCTCGTCTTCGTCGGATCGTTCGGAATCGCCCCCGGGATCGCCGTCTCCTCGGTAGTCGTCATGGTCCTGGTTGCGACGTACCTGCTGTGGATGTTCCAGCGCATCGCCTTCGGCACGCTGTCGGACTTCCTGCAGGGTCTGGGCGGCCACCTGACCGACATGAACCGGACCGAGCTGACGACGCTGCTCCCGCTCGGCGTCCTGATCGTCGTGCTCGGGCTGTTCCCGAGCGTCCTCCTCGATCTCCTCCGGGCCCCCGCCCAGGCGTTCCTGGCGGCGGCCGGCGTCGCGGTCGGCGGCTGAGGGAAGATGCGATGAGCTGGGCCGATGTCGGAACGATCTCGCCGGTCGTCATCGCCGTCCTGGTTGCCGCAGCCGTCCTGGTCGTCGACATGGCCGTGCCCGGGCGGCGCGGGCCGATCGTCGTCACGACACTGGGCGGCCTCGCCGGAGTGGCAGCGGCCATCTTCGTCCAGGCGGGCCACACGGGCAGCGCCTTCGGCGGCGCCTACTCCCTCGACAACCTGACCGTCTTCCTCGACATGCTGTTCGTGGTCATCGCGGCTCTGACCATCATGTTCGCGGGCGATTACCTCGAGCCGCGTGGCCTGCCCATGGCCGAGTTCGCAGCCGTCCTGATCTTCGCGGTGACGGGAGCGATGCTCGTCGCGGGTTCGACCGACCTGCTGCTGCTCTTCGTCGCCCTCGAGCTGATGGTCCTGCCGGGCTACATGCTGGCGGGCTTCGCGCGAAACGATCCATATTCGACCGAGGGTGCGATCAAGTACTTCCTGCTCGGCTCGTTCTCGAGCGCGATCCTTCTTTTCGGTCTGGCCTACGTCTGGGGAATGACCGGCACCACTCGCGTGGACGGTGTGGCCGCCGCCGTTGCTGCCGCTATAGCCCACGGATCGATCCAGCCCGGGCTGGCCGTGGGCCTGGCCTTCATGACCGCGGGCGTAGCCTTCAAGATGGCCGCCGTTCCGTTCCACTACTGGACGCCCGACGCGTACCAGGGCTCGCCCACACCGGTGACTGCCTATCTGTCGGTCGGCCCGAAGGTCGGCGCCTTCGCCATCGCCCTGCGCCTCTTCGTCGGCGCCCTCGGTCCGCTCAAGGCCGACTGGCTGCCCGTCGTCATCGTCCTGGCCGCGGCCACCATGACCCTCGGCAATCTGGTTGCGATCACCCAGGACAACGTCAAACGGATGCTGGCCTACTCCTCTATCGCTCACACCGGCTACATCCTGGTCGGCCTGGCAGCCTATGCCGGAGGCCAGGCGAGCGGCCTCTCGGCCATCCTGTTCTACGCGGCCGCCTACACGTTCATGAACATGGGCGCCTTCGCGGTCGTCACCGCGCTGCAGCGACGGCCGGGGGTCAGCAGCCAGATCTCCACGTTCGCGGGGCTGGGCCGGCGCGATCCATGGCTCGGTGCGCTGATGGCGCTTTTCCTGCTATCGCTCACGGGCATCCCGCCGCTGGCCGGGTTCTGGGCCAAAGCCTACGTCATCCTGGCGGCCGTTCAGGCCGGTGGCTGGCTCTCCGCCCTGGCGGTGCTGGCCATGCTCAACGCGGCTGCGGCAGCCTTCTACTACCTGCGAGTAGTCGTCTACATGTACATGCGCGAGCCGGACGGGGAGACGGCCCCGAGCTCACCGGGCCTGCTGTTCAGAGCCGGCCTGGCGGTCACGGGCGTGGCGACGTTGATCTTCGGGCTCTTCCCGGCTCTGGTGACGGCAGCCGGGAACGCCGCGAACGTCTTCCACAGCTAGGCCGGGCCGCGTCGTTGGGGCGCGAAGAAGCCCTCGACCACCGCCGAGCGCGACCCCCGCGCGCGACCGCGCCGGTTAGCGACAACCCGAGGATCGAGCCGAGACCCCGGCCGAACCTACTGGTCGCCGAACGGGGCGATCGAGTGCGACGGGACGACGGCCGGATTCGTGTTGAACGGCGTCGGTGTGACCACGGGCAAAGGCGTCGGCGTATCCGTCGCCAGGACCACCGCGGTTGGCCTCGGGGGCACGGTCACGGACGCACCGGGCCAGGCCACGACGACTGCGACTGCGACCAGGACTGCAGCCGCGACGCCGGCCAGCGCCCCAAGAACGAGATTCACACGACCACGCATGGCCTGAGATTACCAAGGATCGGGCCCGCGCGTCCTGGATTCCCCTCGCTCGCCACGAATTCCCACCGACCCGAGCGGAATGCGACGATCTGCGCCGACCCGCAGCGGCCGCGGGCCGACCGGGCCGCACGACGTGACATCGATCTGCCCGGACAGACATCGGAGCGCGCCCGACCCGGGGATTTGCCGGGGCGAGACGGTCGAGCCCCTGCTAGCATGCCGGACGATGCGACCCCCTGGTCTTCCTGAAAGCCCCCACCGATCGGTCCTGCGGCCGATCGGTCGTGCGACGGGCTGTCTGCTCGGCTTCGTTCCCGCTCTGATCGCAGGTGCCGGCGTCTGCCTGGTCGTGGCCGGCCTCTTCTCCTACGTTCAGCCGACCTCGGCCGGGCCTGCCTCCAGTCCCACCTCCGTGCCGTCCGTGTCTATCGCTCCCCTCACCATGCCGCCGCTCGTTTCGATCGCGCCGTCGGGCAGCGCCAGCGTGGCGGCGGCCGTCGCGACCCGCATCGTCGTTCCCGCCCTGAACATCGACCTGCCGGTCGTGGCTCCGCCGCCGAACGAGCAGTTCCCGCTGTGTAACGTGGCCGAATACCTGGTCCTCAGCAGGCCGCTCGCCTACCCCGGCCTGCCACAGGCCGTGTACCTGTACGCCCACGCCCGAACGAACATGTTTCTGCCGCTCCTGACCCAGTCGGAGACAAATAACGGAGCCGCGATGATCGGCATGTGGGCCGAGGTCTACACGGCCGACGATCAGGACCACGTGTACACGATCACCAAGGTCCTGCCCCACGTCTCGGGATCGGCGGCGCTCGAGTCGGCGGCCAGCGACACGACGAACCAGCTGTGGCTCCAGACGTCCGAAGGACCCTACGAGTCCTCGACGAAGGTGCAGGTCGTGGCCGAGCCGCTCGGCGTCATCGCGGCCACCGCCGCGGACGCCCATCCCACAGGCAAGGGCAACGTCTGCCCGGATGCCCCCAAGTGCAAGACGAGCAACGCGGGCGGCTGCCGGCCATAACCACTACCTGCGAATCGCACCGCTCGAGAGAAGAGCATGTCTTCGCCCGCGAACGCCTCCTCCGAGCGAGGCGGCATCAGGACGATCTCGCGCCCGGCCTCGGAGGAGGGCCGAGCTGGCGGCGGCTCGGGACCGAGCCCAGGGCAGGGTCTCAGATCCAACCGATCCTGCGCACACGGCGATCGCGAGGCCAGCCAGGACGAGGCTCCCGAGGGTGAGAGCCGATCCTCCGCCGATATCGCCCGGTCCTCCCGGCTCGACAGGATGTTGAACACTCGCGCTCAGGTGACGTGACGCGCCGCACCTCGATCAGCTGGCGCTCCAGGCAGAAGATGCGCTCAAGCAGGGCTCGATTAGCCCGACCCACGACCCGGTCCTCGAGATCGTCGTCGGTAGACGCCTGCTTCGAGCGTGGCAAGCCGGACGTCGCCGTCGGCCGCACCCGGCGCCGCGTTCGAGGTCGGGTCGACCACGCCGGCAGCTGCCGCCGAACCCGGATCGTTGGGCCGGTCAGAAGGCGACTTCGGCATAGTCCGTCTCCTCGGCTTCACCGCTCCCGGTGGATCGATCCCGGCCGGGTTTGACGCGCAGCAACAGCGCCGGCGCCAGGGCGACCAGCGTCACGGCCGCCGCGACCAGGAAGACGCCGACCATGATCCTCGCCGCCTCCGTGGCCACCCATTGCTCAAGAGCCTGGGCAACGAGGCCGTCGCTGAGTGGTCGATCCCGCAGGTAGGCCGGGATGTACTGCTTGTAGGCATCGCCGGAACCGTAGATCTCGTTCGAGACGCGGGTGATGGTCGTCGATCCGTAGGCCGTGAGGGCGGCCATACCGACCGCCATGCCGATCATTCGGGCCACCGTGACCGTCGCGGAGGCAGCGCCGTACGCCGCCCGACCTGCCGCCTCGACGGCAGCCGTGGAGCGGGGCGTGACCGTAAGCCCGAAGCCGATGCCGAAGACCGCCCCGGACGCCGCGAAGGCGTTGGTCGGAGCGCTCGGGCTCCAGGTCGACATCCAGGCCAGGCCGCTGGCGCTCGTGACCAGGCCGACAATCGTCAGGAGTCGCAGCGACATCCGCCGGGCCAGGAAGCCCGACGCCAGTGCGCCAACGGCCATGGCTCCGGCGATCGCCCCCAGCACGACGCGCTGCTCCTCGGGACCGCCGTAAAGAACTCGATCGACAAACACAGCCCCACCGACAATCGCCGTCGCCATCCCGTACCCGGTGAGGAGCGAGATGAGAGCGGCTGAGGAGAAGACCCGGTCGGCGAAGAGGCGCGGATCGAGGAATGGGGAGGGCCGACGCAGGCCGTGCCGGATGGCCAGCAGCCCGGCCACGACGCCGGCCGCGATGAGCCCGGCCACCGCGACATCTGTCGTCACGCCGAAGACCTGGTCCGTGTTCCCGACCAGCGTGGTTCCCGCCAGGATCGAGCCGAGAGATACGGTGAAGAGCGCGGCGCCCAGCCAGTCGAGCCGAGCCGGATGGCGGCGAGTGTCCCAACCGGCGCTGGCCGCCCAGGCGACGACCAGGGCACAGATCCCGATCGGGACGTTGACGTAGAAGACCCAGCGCCATGGCGGGGCGACGGTGGCGACGAGCGGGCCCCCGGTAATGCCCAGATTGGCCAGAGCAGTTTCGGGATGGACGGTTTCGAGAACGGCCGCGCCGACGAACGGGCCGGCAGCCATGCCCAGGAATGTCAGCGCGCCGATGACTCCGAGGGCCCGCGGTCGGGCGGGACCTTCGAACAGATGTGAGGCGGCGGCCGTAGCGACCGGGATGATCGCCCCGCCGCCGACCGCCTGGACCAACCGCGCGGCGATGAGCTGATCGAGGCTCTGCGATAGACCGGCCAGCAACGAGCCCAGCGTGAAGATCGTCAGGGCCAGGAGGAACAGCCGGCGCACGCCGAACAGGTCGGTCAGGCGGCCGGCAAGCGGCATGGTCACGACGTAGACCAGCAGATAGCCGTTGATGATCCAGGACGCTTCGCGCAGATCCGTCCAGCGGGCGATCGTGGCCAGGATTTGAGGCAGGGCGACGGCCGTGATCATCAACTCCAGGCCGGCGAGGAAGACGCCGATGCCGAGCACGCCCAGCAGCAGATAGGAGTCGCGACGGCGCATGTCGGCCAGTGTACGAGCGGGTGGGCGTGACCGCGTGCGGCGTTCGCAGCCTGGCCGAGCCCGGCCGTGATGCCGTCATGGCTCGGCAGCCGACACTGGCAGATCGGGCGTTTCAAACGGGCGCGTCGCGAGAGGTTCTGCCACCCGCGCACTTCGCGCGCGACACTCGCCGACCCGCGCCATCGTTTCCGTGCCACGCCCGAGGACCGAGCCTACCATTGCCGCATCGTCTTCGATCCAAGTCGAGGGCTCCTGGAGGTCATCCGTGGCAGGACTCGGGATCCGGCGTGCGCCCCTCTTGCCTGCAGTTCTCGTGCTGGCCGTTCTCCTCTCAGGCTGCAGCTCTGGTGCCTCCCCGACTGGCGGGCTGGGCGGCAGCCCCGGCTGCGCTAACTGGTGCGGGAACGGCTCGGCGACGGTGACGATCGCCGGCCACACGACCACGATCTCGGGCGGGGGCTGCTACGACGAGGGTTCCGCCGGCGTCGATATCCGCTTCGGCGACTGGGGCCCCAACGGCACCGGCGACTACCTGACCCTCGTCGCCTATCGCGCCGGCGGGCCCACGCCGGCTCCGGCGGCAACGCCCGCGGGCCCCAACGCGACCCAGTACCCGACTCCGACGGTCAGTGGCAACGTTTCCGGCAGCCCCTTTGTCCTCGGGGCCGATACCGTCGTCATGCTCAACGCTGACGGCACGGGCTCCTTCTCGGGCACCGATATGAACGGCCTTGGCGTCGTCGATGGCTCCTTCACCTGCGGTTGACCGACCGCGAGAGCGAGCGAGGCCAGAGATCGAGCGGAGCACCTTCCTGGACTTCGAGGACGTCAAGCCTCGGCCGTCGGGTAGTGGCTCAATTTGAACCGCCTCTCGCTTGACTTCTGGAGGCAGGCGTGGAGTAAACTTCGGGCATGCCTAAACGCTCACGCATGTCACGAGACTTCAACCAACGCGCCAAGATGACCGTCGAGCTGTCTACCCACCAGCGCGAGCCCGACGCCGAGCCGCGCGTTAAGGACCCCGCTGCCGTTGCGCTAGGACGCAAGGGCGGACTCGTGGGCGGGAAGGCACGAGCCGAGAAACTCACGGCACAGGAGCGTTCAGAGAGCGCCCGGAAGGCTGCTGAGGCTCGCTGGAGAAGGCCAACGGAGGGTAGGTAACCATGGGTGCCATGGATAAGTGCCTGAAGGGGGCGGGAGCCAGAGCAGAGGGATTTCCGTACCACACGATCCTCTACGAGACACCGAACGTCTACCACGATCATCCCACGTGCCCGCGTGGGATGGCGATCAGGTTCGAGCATCTTCGTCGTGGCAAGAAGGGGCGGGACTACTGTCGAGACTGCGCAGGTAAGCGGGGCTCCACCACGTGAGTTCCCACAACGGTCCGACTAGTTCCCCGTCTACGATGTCCCACACCCGCCTGAGCTGTCGCGGTCGCAGCTCCAACTGACCAATCCTGCGACGGCGCAGGATGATCTCCAACGCGCGGTACCCCTCGGCCCTATCCCCGTCGAACCTCACAGTCGGCTCGGGGAACGAGTGGCCGGAGCCGCCCTCGCAAGACTGCACGGTCTCCACGCCCTCGTTCCGTAGGACTCGGACGGCGGCAGCGATGCCGGGATCGAGCCCGTCGATGTTAGAACGGCCCAATTTTCGCTTACGCATCGCTAGAAGTTGTGACAGACAAGCTGTCACAGCGGTCACGCATAGTATCAGTATGAACAGGTTGAGTCGAGCAGAACGAGCCCAAGTCATCCGGTGCCTGGTCGAGGGCAACTCGATCCGCAGCACGTCCCGTATGACCGGAATCGCCCGGAACACGATCACAACCCTGCTGGTGGCCCTGGGCCGCGCCTGCTCCGATTACCAGGACCGGACGCTCCGCAATCTCGGATCGGACCGCATTGAGTGCGATGAGACCTGGGCGTTCTGCCATGCCAAGGCCAAGAACGTCCCCGAAGAACACCGGGATGAGTTCGGGTGGGGCGACGTATGGACGTGGGTCGCGCTCGATCCTGACAGCAAGCTCGTGGCGACGTGGCTGGTCGGACGACGGGACGCGGACGACTGCCAAGCATTCTTGCTCGACCTCGCAGCTCGCCTTCGGAACCGCGTCCAACTCACGACCGACGGGCATCACCCCTATCTGGAAGCGGTTGAGAAGGCTTTCGGCTCGGACATCGACTACGCCATGCTTATCAAGTTCTACGGAACCGACCCCGACGAACCTCGGAAGTTCAGCCCGCCTGTCGTTCTGTCCGAGGAAGTGCGGATCATTCAAGGCGACCCCGACCCCGACCGGATCAGCACGAGCTACATCGAACGACAGAACCTCACGATGCGGATGGGCATGCGGCGGTTCACTCGGCTGACCAACGCCTTCTCCAAGAAGGTCGAGAACCACGCCGCCGCCGTGGCCTTGCACTACATGCACTACAACTTCGGACGCGTTCACAGTAGCCTCGGCAAGCTCACCACTCCGGCAATCGCGGCAGGTGTCAGTGATCATGTCTGGTCCTGCGACGAGATCGCGGGACTAGTGGAGGACTGAGCCCACTCGCCTTCGGCATCCCCGTAAGGGAACCTCACGACAAGAGATCGTTCAATGCCTCGGGTTGGTGGATTGACGCGAAACAAGCTGAACGTCAGTTGAACCTGAGGCGGCTGAGAGGGCGCCGTGACCCCGAGGGGCTTGCCGTCGGCGCCGATGTACACGTCCTGGGATGGCCGATCGGGCGGGAGACTAACCCCGAGCACGTAACCGGGATGCCCCACACTCGGGAACTCGAAGGCGGGCTCCAGTGTATGCCCCTCCATCGTGGACTTGGCCGCCGCACGGTCGATCCGTACGAGGGTGATCCGGCCCTGTTCCCCTCGCATGATGTGCCGCTCCGTGTTGCCGGTGTCCCAAAGCATCAGCCAAGGAAGCCCTTCGCCTACATCGTCTGGAGCGCACCGTGCATCGACAACACTGAGACGGAAATACGCCGGAACGTCGTGGTTCTCTACGATCAGATCGAGGGCCGACAGACTGCCCCTCAGACTGAGATTCACCTTCGGCGGGTCATACGGTGCCCATCGGTTCCATTCGAGATAAGCAGCATCAAGAATGCCCCCCGCGACGCCGACCAGGCCGATCCAGAAGGGCCACGGCGAGGTGCCGTCTGTTAGGCTCGACACAACGGCCGCGCCAGCCAAGCCCACCACGGCGATGGCAAGCGGCATGAGGCTGGGTATCACCGCATTCAGCCGAGGCATAGCAGCCCGCACGATCCGTGTGAGAAACACGAGACGGCGGTAAATGCCCATCTCCCGCAGTCTACATGCGTGACCGCTGCGGCATAATGGGGCCCCGTCATTCGGAGGACCCTTCATGGACTGGGGATCGTTCGGACCTCCAGGGCCGCCCATCACGTATCCGCACGAATACATCAACAAGGACGTAGCGCTCGCCGATCTTGCAGTAGGCCCAGATCGCGACGGACCCCGGCGGGTCGTCGAGACTCGTTTCGTAGACTGCGACATTCGCGGGCCGGGCTTCGTCATGTTCGGGGACGGGACCCTCTTTGAAGGTGTCGCAGAACTCCGCAGCGATCCGAAGAAATCGTTCTGGGCGCTTGCGCCGGGGGAAGCTCCGCCCGAGGGCACCATCCTCGTGGACGATTGCTTCTTCACTTTGTGCCGCTTCCGGGAGATGATCATCGTCTGCCACCTCCCCCAGATCGGCCAGATGGAGCGCATATTCACGCCGACGGATGAGTTCGGGGTCGCCCTCGAACTGGGGATATAGACCCTGCCCCCGGCTCACCTAATCCTCCTCTCGTGGCTCAAACCAAATTGAGCCACTACCCGCCGTCGAGACCGCTTGACAGCACTCCACAGGCGTCCTAGCATCAACCGGCCTTTATATATAGGCTCGTTTGGCCGGGGCGCCCGCCCCCCGTCGAAGGGCAACGCGGACCTGCCCGATGGCGGCCCGCATCACGGACACGAGGCCGCGCACTTGCCATCCCCCGTCCACATCAGGGGAACCGTCGCCGCGATCGTCGACCAGCCCGACGATCTGCGCGAGTTGCGCACCTTCCACAAGGCACTCGCCGACGTCAACCGCCTGCGCATCGTCAGGCGCCTGGCGGACGGCCCTGCCACGGTCGGGGAACTCATCGACACCGTCGGCCTCAGCCAGCCTCTGGTTTCCTGGCACGTGGGCAGGCTGAAGGCCGCAGGCGTGATCGAAACTCAGCGAACCGGCCGCGAGGTGTCGTGCCGGCTACGACCCAACGTCTTCGACGAGGTCGAGGGTCGGGAACGTATCCTCCTCGGAGTTCCCGGGCTGGGATTGGTCGCGGGTGCCGGGCCGACCGCCGGCGCGTCTTCGATCGCCGCCGTTTCCGCGGTCGGGCAGCCTGGTCAGCCAGCTCCTCCGCCGGCGCCACGCCCGGCCGAGGCCCGCTGACGATGCGCGACCAATCGTTCGTCTCGCAGGCAACCCGCGCCCGCGTCCGTGGCGCCATGACTCCCATCGCAGTCCTGGCGGGCAAGCTTGGTTTCACACCCAACGCCCTGACCGTCATCGGCTTCCTCATCTCCGGCGTCGCGGCCGCTATGGCTGCCGCTCAGCTCTGGCTCGCCGCCGCCGCCCTCGTCATCTTCGGCGGCTGGTTCGACCTGCTCGACGGCGGGCTGGCCCGTGCCCAGAACCGGGTCACTCGGTTTGGAGCATTCCTCGACTCCACGCTGGACAGGTGGGGTGAGGGCCTCGTCTACATCGGGATCGTCGCCGGAGCCTCGGCTGCCGGCTTCGTCGCGGGCGCGGTCCTGGCCGCAGCGGCCGCGGTCTCCAGTTTCCAGGTCAGCTACACCCGGGCCAAGGCCGAGAGCCTCAAGCTGCACGGCGAGGTGGGCATCGCGCCACGAGCCGAGCGGCTCGTCCTCCTGACCGTCGGCCTCGTCCTTGCCGGCCTCGACGGAGGCCTCGCCCCGGGCGCACGCGGCCAGTTCTGGCTGGCCGGCGCCCTGGGGGTCATCGTCGTGACCGCGAGCGTCACCGCGGTGCAGCGCACCTGGCACGTTCGGACGCAGCTTCGCCATGAGGAGTA
>JBEKVD010000036.1:0-27459 GCA_049514315.1 Candidatus Limnocylindrales bacterium
ATCTCCTTGTCGTAGCCCATCCCGGTGGCTTCCAGGTTGGCCCGGAAGTTGCCGTCGATCAGGCCCACGGTCGGGAAGTTCTGGACGCCGTCGAAGCCCATCTCCTTGAGCTGCTTGAGGAAGACCGGCATCAGCCGGAACGGATCGGTGCCGTTGATGCCGGCGAGGACCGGCACGTTCTTGACGACGGGCAGGACCTCGGCGGCCATCTCGACGACGATGCCGTTGGCGTCGCCGTACGAGAGCAGCCCCGCCAGCGAGCCTCGCCCGGCCATCCGGTAGCGTCCCGAGTTGTAGATGATGATCAGGTCGCAGCCGCCGGCCTCGGCCATCTTGGCCGAGATTCCGGTGCCGGCCCCGCAGCCGACGATCGGCCTGCCGGTGGCAGCCTGCGCCCGGAGTCGTCGCTCGACTTCGGCGCGCGCGATGAATGGCATGAGCTTCCTCCTTCGAGGCTTCTGTGGCTTCCGCGGACCGCGGTTACTTTGCGAGCATCTTGACCAGGCGATCGACCATCGCGTCGGCGAAGGCAGGATCGTTGATGGCGAAGTCGAGCTCGACCAGCTCGACCTTCGAGCGATCGAGGTGGGCGCGGATTGCGCCGAAGAGCGCCGCATCCGCGACGGGGTCGTGGAACGGCATGCCCTCGACGTCGATCGCGCTCACGCCCTTGAGCGGCACGAATAGCGCGGTTGGCCCGGTGGTCTTGTTGAGCTTTCCGGCGATGATCTCGCCGAGCTTCGCGCACTCCTCGGGCGTGGTGCGCATCAGCGTCACTTCGGGGTTGTGAATGTAGATGTTGCGCTTCTCCCACTTCGCCGGCAGGGTGTCGCGAGGGCCGAAGTTGACCATGTCCAGGGCGCCGAGCGAGACAACCTGGGGAGTGCCGGTCCTTGCGGCAGCGTCGAGGCGCTCCGGTCCGGCCGACAGGACTCCGCCCACGAGCTCGTCGCACCACTCAGTGGTTGTGGCGTCCACAACTCCGTCGAAAACACCGTCGGAGATGAGCGCCTCGAAGGAACGGCCGCCGCTGCCGACCGCGTGGAAGACGAGCATCTCGTAGCCGAGCGCCTCCATCCTCTCCCGGACACGGTCGACGCACGGCGTTGTGACACCGAACATCGTCGCGCCGATCAGCGGCTTCTCCTCCGCCTTCGGCATCGTCTGCTCGACCATGCCGGCGATGGCTCCGGCGGCGTTGGCGAAGATTCGCCGCGACACGCGGTTCAGCCCGGACACGTCGACGACGGAGTACATCATCGTGATGTCCTTGACGCCGACGTACGGACCGACGTCGCCCGAGGCCATGGTGGACACGATGACCTTGGGCATGCCCACCGGGAGCGCCTGCATGGCAGTGCTGCCGATGGACGTGCCACCGGAGCCGCCCATGCTGATGACGCCGTCGAACTTGCCCTGGCGGGCCATTTCGACCGCGAGTGCGCGCGCTCCCAGGCCCATGATCTCGATGGCGTGACCTCGATCGCGCTTCTCGCGCAGCTCGGCGAGCGAGCCTCCACCGGCCTCGGCGGTTCGAACGGCCGGGCTATCGGGCGTGAATACCGGCTCGCCCAGGACCCCGGCGTCGAGCACGAAGGTTTCGAGCCCGCGCGCGCGGATCAGGTCGCGAACGTACTGATACTCCCGACCCTTGGTGTCCAGGGTGCCGATCAACAGGACCGTCTTCGACATTGCCTCTCCTTCACGCATTTCGGGTGGACCGGACTGCCTACCCGCCTACTGCTCGGCCTTCCGGAGTGCCCCGCGGGACATTGCCGGCCCAGGCCGAAACCACGATTTGCGCGCCCGACCGAATGGAGATGGCTCACCCCGCGTGCGACGCGTGGCCCGCGGTGCGCCCCGCCTCGAGGAACGCCTGAACCTGGTCGGCAACTCTCGCTGCCGACAGGCCGTACAACTCGAGCAACTCGCTGTTCGTCGCCGACTCTCCGTAGACATCCTGCATCCCGAGCCGCTTGAGGACGGTCGGGCTGTGCTCCGAAAGGGTTTCCGCGACCGCGCCGCCGAGGCCCCCGATGACGGTTCCCTCCTCGATGGTGACGACTACCCGCGTCCGATCTGCCGCCGCCACGATCGCCGGCACGTCGAGCGGCTTGAGGGTCGGGACGTGCAGGACGTGGGCCTGAATACCGCGCGCCGCCAGGAGCTCTGCGGCATCGACGACGCGTGGCGTCTGGGCCCCGGTGCTGATGAGCGTGACGTCGCCGCCGTCGCGGACCGCGACCGCTCGACCCGGGGCGAATGAGTACTTCTCGTCGAAAAGGCGCTGGGTGGCGTCGCGGACGAGCCGAATGTAGACGGGGCCGTCGTATCCGGCGGCCCAGCGCAGGACCTGGGCGGCCTCGACGTCATCCGCCGGGACTACGGTCATCATGCCGGGCATCGCCCTCATGATCGAAAGGTCGTCCACGATCAGGTGGGTCTTGCCCGTCACCCCGGTGAAGAGGCCGGCGTACCCGCCGCAGATCTTGACGTTCAGGCCGGTCTGGGCGATGAGGACACGAATCTGGTCGAGCGGGCGGACGACGGCGAACGCGACGAACGTGCTGACGAACGGCACGAACCCCGTCGTGGCCAGTCCCGCTGCCACGCCGAGCATGTTCTGCTCGGCGATGCCCATCTGGAGATAGCGCTCCGGGTAGGCCTTCTGGAAGATGTCCGCCTTGGTCGAGCTGCCGGTGTCGGCGTCGAGCATGACGATCCGAGGATCCCGGCCGGCCAGCTCGGTAACCGTCTCACCGAAGACCTCGCGCATCGCGCGACCCATCGGCAGGGTCATGCCGCACCTCCCGCCGGAGTGCCGAGGGGCCCGCCGAGCTCGGCCATCGCGGTGGCGAACTCGTCGGCGGTCAATGGTCGGGTATGCCAGTAGTAGCGACCCTCCATGAAGGAGACGCCGCGTCCCTTGATCGTGTTGGCGACGATCGCGACTGGCCGGCCATCGCCCACGGTCGCCTCCTCGAGCACGCTCACGACGGCTGCCATGTCGTGGCCGTCGACTTCGAGGACGCGCCAGCCGAAGGCCGACCATCGGGCCACCAGCTCACCCGGCCACTCTGGAGGCAGCCGGTCGTCCGGGCCGTCACCCTGCCAGCCGTACTGCTGCAGCTTGTTGTGATCCACGATGGCGATCAGGTTGTCGAGGCGATAGCGGGGCGCCAGGAACGCGGCCTCCCAGACCTCTCCCTCCTGGCATTCGCCGTCGCCGAGCATGACGAACGTCCGAGCGTCGCGACCTGAGAGGCGGCATCCGAGAGCTACTCCGATGCCCGCCGAGATGCCCATGCCGAGCGATCCGGTGGACATGTCGAGGCCCGGCAGGCGGGTCATGTCGGGGTGGCCCTGGAGCCGGGAGCCGAGTGCGTCGAAGGTCAGAAGCTCCTCGATCGGGAAGTACCCGCGCAGGGCGAGGGCGGCGTACAGACCTATGGACGAGTGCCCCTTCGAGAGGATGAAGCGGTCGCGATCGGGCCAGTCCGGCTCGTCGGGGCGGATGCGCATCACGCGGAAGTAGAGGGCCGCCAGGATGTCGGCCGCCGACAGGGGCCCGCCGAGATGGCCGGCCTTGGCCTCGTTCACCCCGCGGATGACGCCGACGCGGATGCGCCGGGCTATGTCCTCCAGGCGAGCGAGATCGGCCGCGCTGGTCGTCGGGGCCACGTCAGTCACCCTTCCCGCGGCTGCCCCGCTCGTAGCCGCCGGGCACGATCGGCGGGGAGAACGCGCATACCATCTCGAGCGGCTCGGGGCCGTCGGATTCGGTCGCGTGGTGGACTCCGACTGGAATCCACACGGCAACGCCCGGTTCCAGGTCCGCGGTTGCCTCTGCCGTCACCAGCCGGCCCCGTCCGGAGACCACGTACACGGTCTCTTCCGCGGCCTCGTGCACGTGACCCGGGGGCCGGGAGCCTGGCGGGAATATGGACACCCCCACGGTGACGCGCTGCGCCGGGCTGTTCTCCGGCCCGATGTACTGGAACCAGTCGCGCCCGGGAAGCGGGTAGATCTCCGCCTCTTTGCGCGTAACCCGCTTGATCATCGGACTCCTCCGTTTCAGTGGCAGCGGCGGCGGCCCCGAGCCGGTCCGCGAGACTCGCTTCTCGATGGTCCTCGTTGCGGCAGGCTTCGACTCCCCGGATGTGTAGCGTTCAGGCTCTGCCGGCTTCGACCTCCATGGCTCGCTTTCGCCCGGCAAGGCGGATCAGGTCCTCGTGAAGCTCGAACCAGATCGTGTGGTAGCTCTCGACGCGGGGCGAAGCGACGTAGCGCTGGTCTCCTGCCATGGCGAGGCCGAGCGCTCGATCGAGCCTGATGCGATAGCCGTCGAGGCGTCCCAGTCCGACAGAGCAGGTCCCCAGCAACGCGGCCGCATCCTGGTGAATGGCGGCGAGCCCTGCCAGCACCCGGGCGTCGTAAGCCGCGTCGCTGTGGTCGTTGAGTGCCGGCTCCCCGCCGGTCTCCCGCATCTGCCAGGCGGTCACCGTGTCCTTCATCCGGTGGTCGAGCGGCAGGAACGCATCGAGCGCCGCCTCGGCGTTCCCGGCACCCCATCGGTCGCGCTCGGCCGCCAGAACGTCGAGGGCCGCGAGCTTTCCCTCGGCGGTCAGGCGGATCGCGCCGGCCACCGATTCGGCGAGGCCGGCGGCGATTGTCTCGTCGATCACGGGTTGCAGCTCGTCCACGCCGACGAGGAGCGTCCCGCCGAGCGATTCCGGCGACGACTGGCCTCTGACGAGCAGGCCGCGAAGAACGTCCTGGGTCGTGACGGCGACGGCCGCGTCGGTCGCGGTCTCCGACGCCGCGGGCCCGGTCGCGGTCTCCGACGCCGCGGGCCCGGTCGCGCCTCCGCCATCCCCGCCCGGGATGGCGATGCCGAGCTCACGCGCCCAACGCAGCAGCGTGGCGGCCTCGGGCACGATCTCGCAGCTCCCGCAGACCTCGCCCGCAAAGACCTCGCCGGTTCCGCCGTCGATGGTGATCGTCTCGCCGGCGGAGAAGTGGCGGCCGGCGATGACCACGCCCTCCTCGCCGACTTCGACCGCGGCCGTGCCGACAACGGCGGGGATCCCCCAGCCTCTTGCGACGACGGCAGCATGGCTGGTCAAACCGCCCCGCGAAGTCAGGATACCGGCCGCCCTGGCCATGCCGCGGACGTCGTCCGGCGAGGTCTCGGCCCGCACCAGGATCACGGGGCGACCGGCTCCGGCCACGGCCTCCGCCGCGTCCGAAGAGGTGACGATCTCACCCGAGGCCACGCCGGGCGAGGCCGGCAGACCGGTGGCCAGGGCGACGGCGCCGTCGTCGCGGCCGGTGTACTCGACCGGCGGAGAAGCCAGGTATTGGGCCGTGCGCTCCACTGCCTCGGCCCGCGACAGCGGGAAATCGGGTGCCTCCGCCATGTCGATCGCGATCCGCAGCGCTGCCTGCGGACTGCGCTTGCCGACGCGGACCTGCAACATCCAGAGCTTGCCTTGCTCGATCGTGAACTCGATATCGCAGAGGTCGGCGTAGTGGCGTTCCAGCGCCGCCGCGTAGGACCGGAGCTGCGCTCCGACGGCCGGCAGCCGCTCATCGAGAATGCTCAGCGGTTCCGTCCTGTGGGTGCCGGCAACGACGTCCTCGCCCTGGGCGTTGAACATGATGTCGCCGTAGATCCCCGGCTCGCCGGTCGATGGGTTGCGCGTGAACAGCACTCCGGTGGCCGAGTCGGAGCCCCGGTTGCCGAACACCATCGCCTGCACGGTGACCGCTGTTCCGAGATCGTCGGAAATCCCCTCTCGCTGCCGATAGGCGCACGCGCGCTCGCTGTTCCACGACCGGAAGACGGCCTCGACCGCCGCCCTGAGCTGTTGCCACGGGTCCTCGGGAACGCGGTCGACGCCGACGGTGTGCTTGAACATCGCCACGAACCGCTCGTGGCAGTCGGCCGCGAACGCCGGGTCGCCGGACGTGGCCGCGAGCCCCTTTTCGGTCGCGTCGTTCAGCCCGAGATCGAGGATCGTGTCCATCATCCCGGGCATCGAGATGGGGGCGCCGGAGCGGACGCTCACGAGCAGCGGATCGACCGGATCGCCGAAATGCCGTCCGACTGCCCCCTCGACCCTGGCCATGTGCTCACGGATCTCCGCCTCGAGGCCGTCCGGCCATCCCCCCGAGAGGTAGGCCTTGCAGGCTGCCGTGCCGGCCACGAATCCGGGCGGCACCGGCAATCCAAGCTCGTTGACCATCACGCCGATGTTGGCTGCCTTCCCGCCGACGAGCATCTTCACTTCCGACAGCGGCAGTCCGTGGGGGTAGTCGAGGGCGTACATGAAGCTCACGAACCGAGATCTCCTTTCGTTTGCCTTCTCACCGGCGATGGTGCGTCGGGCGTTCGGCTCGGTGATCGAACGAGGCGCATCCCCGCCCGCCGTTCAGCGCGCCGAAGCGGCCGGGACCGCGGTGAGCTTGTCCCACAGCGATCCGGCATTCAGCGTCTGGATGTAATCCATCATGTAGCCTTGGCCGATGTCGACCGGGCAGCGATCGGCGAAGCTCACCCGGGCCATCGTCTCCTCGCGCGACCAGCCCTTCGCGACGGCGGCAGCGACTGCCGTCTTCCACTCGAGGAGCATCGCGCGTTGGGTCTCCGCGTAGGCCTTCGTGGTGACGGGGCCGTGCCCGGGGACGACGTGGTCGACGTCGAGCGCGCGGACGCGGTCCAGGGACGCGATCCACTGGTCCACGTTCGATGTCATGAGCCAGGTCTGGCACCCGCAGAAGATCGTGTCCCCGGTGAAGACGGTGCGCTCCTCGGGGACGTGGACCGCGACCTGGCCGGGGGTGTGACCCGGGGTATGGAGGCAGTGGAACGTGTGGTCGCCGACCCGAAGGGTGAGGTCACCTGTGAAGACAATGGTGCCCTTGTTCGGGTCGCGGTAGTACTCGTCGCGGTCGGGCCACAGCGCCACGCCCTCGGGATCGTCGAGATCCGTGCCCTTGCCCGCCGGCGTCGGAAGGGCCTCGTAGGCGTACGCGAACGGATCCAGCTCGGGGTAGACGACCATGAAGTTGTCGTAGACGCCCTGGTGGTTGACGACCGTGCCGGCGCCCTTGAAGTAGTAGTTGCCGAAGATGTGATCGACGTGGTGCTCGGTGTTGATGAGGTAGCGGATCGGGCCGTGGGACTCGGCTTCCTTGCGCATTGCCACGGCCCTGGTGGGCAGCTGGGGTGTATCGATCACGACGACGCCGTCCGACGTGACCACGTAGCTCGGATTGCAGCCGCGCAGCTTCGTCTCAGTGAAGATGTTGTTCGTCACCTTTTCCATCTGGATACTCCCCTGCCGGCTACTGGGTCGCCGTGAGACCGCCGTCGATGGTGAGGACCTGGCCGGTCACGAACGACGAGGCGGCGGAGGCAAAGAAGAGGACGGCCCCGACGAGATCGCTCGTCTCGCCGACGCGGCCGAGCGGAACCCGGTTGACGAGGCTCGCCTTGAACGCCGGGTCGCCGAGCAGCATCGCCACCTGGGGCGTGTCGACGAAGGTCGGGGCGATCGCGTTGACGGTAATGCCGTGCTTCGCCCACTCGGTCGCCCACTGGCGGGTCAGCGAGCTGACCGCGCCCTTGGCCGCCACGTAGGCCGAGTAGCCGGCGTTGATGCCGAGCTGGGCCCGGACGGAGCTGATGTTGATGACCCGGCCGCCCCGGCCGGCCTTGACCATGGCTCGCACCGCGGCCTGGGTTGCCACCAGCGTGGAGCGCAGGTTCAGTTCCATGATCCAGTCCCAGGCATCGCGGGGATAGTCCTGGGCGTCGAAGAGCACCTTGCCGGCACCGCCGCCGACGGCGTTGACGACGATGTCGAGCCGGCCGAAGCGTTCGACGGTCGCGGCCACGATCCGTTCGGCCTCAGCCTCGCTGGTGATGTCGCCGGCGAAGGCGAGGCACTCGGCCCCGGTTTCGCGGACCTTTGCGGCCGCCGCATCGGCATTGGCCCCGTCGATGTCGGCGACGGCGACCGCCGCACCTGCGCTGCCCAGCGCGACGGCAAGAGCAGATCCGATAGCCCCGCCGCCCCCGGACACGAAGGCGACGCGGCCGTCCAGCCGGAAGGAGTCCAGCGGATTCATTGTTCGACGCTCCCTGTCTTCCACTCTTCCAGTCTCCCGCTGCCCGTGATCTGAGTGCCGGGTTCGCGCACGTTGGGAGCCTAGTTACCGGGGAAGACGAGGCTCAGCGCGCCGCGCTTGCCGGGCTCCGGCCAGCGGACGGTCACTTCCTTTTGCTTGGTGAAGAATCGAACTGAGTCCTCCCCTCTCATCTGCAGGTCTGCGAAAGCGGAGGCGCGGGTGCCCCCGAAGGAGAGGTAGCCGACTGGTACAGGGATCGGCACGTTGATGCCGACCATGGGCACGTCGACCTCGAGCTCGAAACGGCGGGCCGCCCCGCCATCGGTGGTGAAGATGGCGGTGCCGTTGCCGTACTGGTGAGCGTTGATGAGGCCCACGGCTTCGTCGAAGCTGGCCGAGCGGACGATGCCGAGCACGGGCCCGAAGATTTCCTCCTGGTAGATGCTCATATCCGGCCGGAGATGGTCGAAGAGCGTCACGCCCAGGTAGAACCCGTCGGGATGCTCCGGATGGCGGAACGGACGGCCGTCGACGACCAGCTCCGCTCCTTCCGCCACGCCACGATCGATCCATTCGATGATCGAGGCGCGGTGTTCGGCCGAGTAGATCGGACCCATGTCGACGCTTGGGTCCATGCCGGGGCCGATCTTGAGCTTGCCGATCCGCTCCTCCAGCATCGGCCGCAGGCGTTCGCCCGCGTCGCCGACCGTGATGACGAGCGTCTGGGCCATGCAGCGCTCGCCGGCCGAGCCGTAGCCGGCGGCGATGGCCGAGTCCGCGGCCAGCTCCATGTCGGCGTCGGGCAGGACGATCATGGCGTTCTTGGCGGCCGTGTAGGCGCCGACCCGCTTTCCGTGCCTCGTGCCGGTTTCGAACACGTGGCGCCCGACCGGCGTGGAGCCGACGAACTGGATGGCCGCGATGCCGGGGTGCTCCAGGATCGCGTTGACGGCCTCGCGGCCGCCGTAGACGACGTTGAAGACGCCGGCCGGGAGGCCCGCCTCGTTCCACAGCTCGGCCTGCAGCTGCGAGGCCCCGGGCGTGTGCGAGGAGGGCTTCCAGATGAACGTGTTCCCGGCCATGAGCGCGATCGGGTATATCCACATCGGAACCATCGCCGGGAAGTTGAAGGGCGTGATGCCGGCGGCCACTCCCAGGGGTTGCCGCAGCGTGTGGGCGTCGACCCTGGTCGAGACGTTGGGCGTGTTCATGCCGGCCAGGTGGATGGGCAGCCCGCAGGCGAACTCGATTGTCTCCAGCCCGCGCTCCACCTCGGCCAGCGCGTCGAGGAAGGTCTTGCCGTGGTCGCGCGTGATCAGGGCCGCCATCTCCTCGCGACGGCGGTAGACCAGCTCGCGATAGGCGAAGAAGATCTGGCTGCGCGCGATCAACGGCGTGTCTCGCCAGCCCGGGAAGGCGGCCTGCGCCGCGGCGACGGCGGCATCGACCTCGGCCGCGCCGCCGCGCGGAACCCGGGCGATCACGGAGCCGGTCGCAGGGTCGTGGACGGGTCCTGTGTGCTCCGGGAGGACCGCGACCGGGCGGCCGCCGATCCAGTGGCTGAGGATGGGAGGGCCCATGTATTCGACCGAGTCCTGTGCCTGAGTGGTCACGTTGGCTGCCTCCGTGGCTTCTGTGTTGGCGGACTCAGACGGTCCGCACGTCGGGGTTCGGAAGAACGATGTCCCGGATCGCGGCCTGCAGGTCGTGGTAGGCCTTGATGAAGCTGCGCAATGTCCGGGCGGTAGCGCCGTAGGTGTCGAACTCGACGGGTGTCATGCCATCGGGCTCGAAGGCACGCCGGAAGTCGGGGAGCCTGTCCTGCAGCTCGGCGAGAACGGCCGGGTCCACGGGTTCGTCGATGCGCGAGACCGGCTCGATGCCGCTGCTGTTGAAACGAACCTGCCAGGCATACGGGATGGTCAGGCTGACCTTCCCGCCGACGAGCTCCGTCCAATGGAGGTGGTGGCGGTAGGCCGCCGCAAGCAGGCGGCTGCGGTAACCGCGCTCCTCGAAGATGCCGTACGCGCGCTTGAAGACGGCAATCCCGGCCCAGTCCAGGGCGGCGGGATTCACGGACAGGCCGTCGCGATCGACCAGGACCTTCATCCAGTCGTCCAGGCGGCCGATCATCAGGGTGACGATCGGGGCCAGCTTTCGCGGATCGCCCCCGCCGGCCGCGAGCCGGTCCAGTCCGCGCTCCACCGCTTCGGCGGCCGCGAGTGCCTGCGGCACGGTGAAGGACACCGTCGCGTTGATGTTGACTCCGCGGGCCGTAGCCTCCTCTATCGCGACGATGCCGGCCGACGTGACGGGAAACTTGACCTGGAGGTTCGGGGCCAGGCCGGTGAAGCGGACCGCCTGCTCGACCATCCGCGCCGGATCGGGGTAGTTGGCCGGGTTGATCTGCACTGAAAGCCAGCCTTTTCGGCTCGACTCTCGAGCGTGCACGGGAGCCAGAAGCCCCGCTCCCCGCACGGCCATCTCCTCGATGAGCGCCCAGGTCAGCTCCACTTCCGTCCAGGTCGGATTCCCGGCGGCGAGCTCCCGGACCCGCGGCACCCAATGCGCCTTCTCCTTGCCGAGCACCTCGAGCACGATCATCGGGTTCGAGGTCGCGCCGGTCGCGCCCCGCTCAATCGCGTAGGCAAGCTCTTCGGCTGCGCAGGAGTCGTTCCAGTAGTCCGTCTGCCCGAGCTGGGCCGTGCGCAGCAGCGGGCAGTCGATCGACGTCACGGGCATACCTCCGGCTCTCCAGGTAGTTGGCTCCCCCAAAGCATGAATAATCGATGATCGATGAAAAGTGCCATACGGCACTTGCTCGTCCGGAACTCGGGGTCAACTGTTCAACACTGGCAGGAGGTCTCGCTCGAGCGCTTGACGGCACTCGCTGCCCCAATCGCGGAGCAACGGGCGTTGCGCGGCCGGGCAGGCGGAGCTGCATGTCCGTGCTGGTTGACCAGCCCCCTGGCTGGCAGGAGATGGAGGTTCAGCGTGGAGACAGAGACCAAGAACACGATCCCGCTCTGGCTGGCTGTCGCGATCACCGTGTGCGTTAGCCTGCCCTTCGGCATCTGGCTCGACAAGTTGAATTTCGCCCTGTGGGCTGCGTTCATCGTGTGGGCCGAGTACTTCGTCCTCGGCGCCAAGCCGTCGGCGCTGAAGATCATGGCGCCCGCGTACATTCTCGGCGTTATCGGCGGAGCATTGATCTGCGAGCTCTACCAGGTATTCGACAAGATCATCGGCACGCCGGCGAATGTTCTTGTCAACTTCGGCCTGCAGAACCTGACGAACGACAACCTGGCCCTCTACCTGTCGTTCTTCATCGGCTTCTGCGTCCTGATCTATGCCATGAAGTGGATGCCCGTCACGGGCGGCCCGGGGACCCTTTGTTTCTTCAACGGTGTCTCGGTGTTCCTGGGCGTGTACTTCACTGGCAGCTTCATGACCTGGTTCAAAGACTTCAACATCGGCGCGGACGTGATCCAGTATTGGATCGTGATCTTCTGCGCCCTTACCGCAATCGTGGCCGGGCTGCTCGGCTGCGTGCTCGGCTGGTTCAACGTGGTGATCCTCTTCCCGCGCGAGGTGAAGAAGGGCTCGTAGTGGTGCCGGTCGTCCAATCGATCCGGCGGCCCGCGTTTACGTCGTTCCAAGCCTCGCTCGATGGGAGTGTCTGGGCCCGAGATGCGTCTTCACCGTCAGCAGTGGACCCTCGCCGCCCGTCACGGCGAGATGGTCCTCCGGGCCCGATAGATACAGGGGCAACGGTTCGCTGATCCACGACGCCGGGTGCTCCAGACTGAGCCGGGCAACCGTCGACGCGGAGCGGTCCTGATCCGCTGGGTGCCTGCGCCGCAGGGCCGGCGATCGCAATCCTGAAAAGGCGTCGCAATCGCGATGCCGACATGCAATGCACCGTAACTGGAGGCAATGGCAATGGCGGAAGCCACAAAGTTGGTTGGCCCGGGCGAGGAGATCCTGGGGCAGTACCTGGGCGACAAGGATTTCCCAATCACCTGGGCGTCCGAGGTTGAGAAGGAGTTGTTCTGGGTCTACGACGACCTGCACTGCCCGCACCCGCAGAGCCCGATGTACTACGACATCGGCGGCTGGTGGCTCAGCTGCGATCACATGTTCCGGCGCTTCGGCACTCCGTTCGCCACGGACTGGATCGCCAAGGTCGTCAACGGCTACCTGTACACCGCGGCGATCCCGGCCCAGGCCGGCCTGACGACCTTCGCCGACTGCGAATACGGCTACACCACGACCCCGATCGTGCCCCAGGAAGCCGACTACGCGGCCAAGATCGGGACCTACCTGGGCTTCGTGCTCCCGACCTACGGCGAGGAGTTCGCGACGTGGTGGAAGGATCGCCTGCGCCCGGAGATGGAGCACAACTTCAAGTACCTGGAAGACAAGTTCGACCAGGCCCCCAATATGAATCTGGGCCAGCTGGCTTGCCTGCTCGAGGATGCCATCGACATCCACGACCGGCACTGGAAGATCCACTGGATGCTCAACTTCGCCCAGCTCTCCGCGACGCTCAATCTTCGAGCCGTCATGGAGAAGACGCACGGCAAGATCAACGAGCCGCTCCTCGGACGCCTCCAGAGTTCGGCCGCTGACCGCAACTGGGACTCGATCGAGGCCCTCTGGAAGATGAAGCAAGAGGCCAAGGCGGACACCGTCCTGGCTGCGGCCTTCAAGCACGAGACCGCCGGCGAGATCATCGCCGCCCTCAAGACGACCGAGCGCGGCAAGCGCTTCATCGACGAGCGCGTCGTGCCGTACCAGAAGGAATACGGCTGGCACGCCGTCTGGAGCCATGAGTTCATCTTCCCGACCGTGCGCGAGCACATGGAGCCTGTGATCGAGCTCGTCCGGGGCTACATCCAGACGGACTACGACTACCCGAAGACGGTCGCTGCCCTGGCAGCCGACATCGCCGCCGCCGCGAAGGAGATCCTCGAAGGCCTCAGCGGGGACGCGCTGGCCGAGATGAAGGCCGCCAACGACATCAACCTCAAGATGGCCCCACTCACGCCGGACCACCACTTCTACATCGACCAGGGTGCCAACGCGCATCTGCGCATGGCCCTGGTCCTGTGCGGCCAGAAGCTCGTCGAGATGGGCGCCCTGGACTCCGCGGATGACGTCGTCTTCTTCAAGTACAACGAGTTCCGTGTCTTCATGGGCGATCCCAAGGCCATGGACGGCAGGGCGCTCGTTGCCCAGCGCAAGGCCGAGCGAGAGAAGGCCTACACGTTCCGCCCCAAGGAGTGGATCGGAACCTGCACGCCCACTCAGCTCGCCTTCCCCTACCTGAACCTGTGGGGCTTCCCCGACAAGTTCTACCGCAAGGAGTCCACGGTCAAGGGCCAGATCAACGGCATCGCCGCCTCGCCCGGAGTCGTGGAAGGCATCGCCAAGGTCGTCCTTACGGAAGACCAGTTCGACCAGGTCAGGGCAGGCGACATCCTCGTCTGCATCATGACCAACCCGGCCTGGGTGGTCCTGTTCACCAAGATCGTCGGCCTCGTTACCGACGCGGGCGGCACGGTTTCGCACCCGGCCGTCCTGTCGCGGGAGTTCAGCATCCCGTGCGTCGTCGGATCGTCCGTTGCCACCCGGGATATCAAGAGCGGAGACCGGATCCGCATCAACGGCAACACCGGTCTCGTTGAGATCCTCGAGACGGCCGCCGTTGGCCTCTCGCCCCGCCAGGGCGACGCACCAAGGCTCTAACCGGAGACCAGATGGCTTCAGCCGCCCAGATCTCACGCAGCCCCCTGAGCGATCAGGTCAAGGATCGTCTCCTGCAGGAGATCCTGGCCGGTGAGTACCCACCCGGCTCTCGAATCGTTGAAACCCGGGTCGCACGGGAGCTTGGCACCAGCCAGGCTCCCGTGCGCGAAGCACTGCGCGACCTCGAAGCGCTCGGGGTCGTCGAGATCTCGGCATTCCGTGGGGCTCGGGTCCGGCATCCGAGCAAGGCCGAGCTGCTCGAGGCGTATGGGATTCGAGCCGAGCTCGAGTCCCTCGGCGCGCGGCTGGCCCTGCCCCGGTTGTCGGACGCGGACCTCGAAGAGCTGCAGGGCTACGTGAACGAAATGCAGCGAGCGGCCGACGCGGGCGACGCGCACGCCGAGGCCGTGGTCGATGTCGCGTTCCACGCTCGCGTAATCCAGATAGCTCGCAACAACACGCTGGAGCGGGTCTGGCGGACCCTCGAGCCGCTCTCGCGCACGTACATCACCATCGCCGTTCCCGGAGTGAACGCCCGCCGGGTGGCCGACCTCCATGTCCCGATCCTCGCAGCCCTCCGAGGCCACGATCCCGACCGGGCGACCCTGGCGTACCACCTCCACTTCGAGGCAGCCGGCGAGATGTTCCGCGAAACCTGGGTCGACGAGCCGGCGGCCTCGCAGCGTGCCGACGCCTTCGGCCAGGAGACGGCGGAAGCCAAAGGAGCCTAGCCCACGGACGAAGGACCGAGACGCCCGCCTGCGTCCGGTGAGAATCCGTCCGAGAGCTGAAACTGTCGAGACCCAGGTCGACCGGCAGGACCCCGAGCATATACGTGGCCGCGGCATCGGCCGCCTCTAGTGAGGAACACATGAACGAGCAACTGCAACTGTCGGAGGAGATGTCCGCCGAGACGGCACGGCTGCGGGTGGACGTCTACGGCAGTCAGCCCCGCGACCACGTCCTGGAGGATCTCAACTTCCTCAACTACCGGCTCGCCGACGTGCGCATTTCACCGGAAGTGACGCTGTCGAAGCCCGACATCGTCTGGCACCAGGATGGGGAGAAATCGATCTCCTACGACGGGCACACGATGGCATTCCAGGGTCCCTGGCCCGCCGGCCCGATCCAGAAGGTCGTGGTGGCCTTGCTGGCGCTCCGCATGGAGGCAACGGGGCTCCACCCGTTCCACGCTTCCGCGGTGCGATACCACGGCAAGACCGTGATGTTCCTCGGTGGCGAATCCAATCACGGCAAGAGCATGGGCCAGATCGAGGCGTGCCGGCGCGGCGCGTTGCTCGTTTCCACCGAGACGACGGTCGTCGACGATGCCGGGAGAGCGGTCAAGGGCTCGAAGGAGCCGTTCATCAAGAAGCGCACCGAGGGCACCGAGCGCGCCGACAAGGCCGCCCCCGAGGCAGGCGTCGCCAAGTTCTTCGGCGGCATGCCGACGTGGGACCTCTACACGGAGCCGAGCAACGTCGACGTCGTCATCGTGCCCGCGATCGACGGCAACTTCGATCCGAGCCTGGCCGAGATGATCCCATTCGAGCGCCAGTTCCAGACGCTCCACTCGCTCCAGAACTACTTTCTGCTGAACGAGCTGCTCGCGGCAGACTGGCCGATGCCGATGGTCGACACGGAACCGCTGCGCCGCGCACGCGCGAAGTGGGTCACGAAGTTCACGGATCGCCCCTACTACTTCGTCCGGGCCGCCAATCCCCAGGTGCTCCTGGACGAGGTGGACGAGATCCTCTGAGCCGCGGAGGTTCCGAGACCATGCAGACGTTCCTCTACGAGCGGCCCGCCACTCTGGCCGAGGCCGTGGCTTTGCTCGATGCCCACGGCCCCGATGCGCGACTCCTGGCGGGCGGCACCGACCTGGTCATCGGGCTCCGCAGCGGCTCCCAGAGACCTTCGGTCGTCATCGACATCAAGCGCATCGCCGACCTGCCCCCGGGCATTCACGAGGAGGCCGGCGCAGTGACGATCGGCGCCACGACCGTGATGGCCGACCTGGCGGCCAGCGAGCTCGTGCGACGGCACTTCCGTACCCTGGCCGAGGCGGCGGCCATCGTCGGCTCGGTCCAGATCCGCAACCGGGCCACGCTCGGGGGTAACATCTGCAACGCGTCACCGGCCGCCGACACGGCGCCTCCACTGCTGGTCTACGGGGCCACCGTAGTTGCGGCCGGCCCGCGAGGATCGCGGCGCATTCCAATCACCGAATTCTTCGTCGAGTCGGGCATTACGACCCTCGGCCGCGGAGAGCTCGTGACCGCGATCGAGCTGCCGGTCCCGGCCCGGCGAACGGCCGCAGTGCATCTGCGCCGCACCCGCCGCCGGGGCCACGACCTCGCTTCGGTGACGCTGTGTTGCTCCGTCGACGAGAGCGGGCTGACCAGGCTCGCCTACGGCAGCGTCGGGCCGCGGCCGGTCCTCTTCGTCGACGAGACGGGCACGCTCGCGGATCCGGAGGCGGCCCACGAGGCAAAGGCCCGCATTCTCGAGGGGATGTTCGCGGGCGCGAGCCCATCCAAACGATCGATGCGGGCCAGCCCGGAGTACCGCCTGGCGATGCTCCGCGTGCTCGGCTGGCGGGCGCTCCAAGCGGCCATCGATCGCCTGGCAGAGGAACGAACCCATGGCTGAGACGCTTTCGATCGAGATGACCGTCAACGGGCGCCGGCGGGCCCTCCAGGTTGCGGTCAACAGCACCCTCCTGGACGTCCTCCGCGACGACCTGGAGCTGACCGGGACCAAGGAGTGCTGCGACGTCGGCGAGTGCGGCGCCTGCACCGTTCTCGTGAACGGGCGGGCGGTCGACAGCTGCCTGATGCTGGCCGTCGAGGCCGACGGCGCCGAGATTTCCACGGTCGAAGGGCTGGCTCAAGAGGGAATGCTCAGCCCGCTGCAGCAGGCGTTCCTGGACAAGGGGGCGGTCCAGTGCGGATTCTGCACGCCCGGCCAGCTGATGGCGGCGCAGGCTCTGCTGGCGGCAAATCCGCATCCGACCCTCTCAGAGATCCAGGAGGGCCTGTCAGGGAACCTCTGCCGCTGCGCCTGCTACCTGCAGATCTCCGAGGCCGTGCTGGCCGTGGCGGAAGGGGCCCACGCATGAGCGCGGACAAGGTCGGAGCCTCGCCGTGGCGGGTCGGCGGATACGCGCGTGTCACCGGCCACCAGGAGTACGTGGCCGACATACACCTGCCCGGCGAGCTCCACGCGAAGCTCGTCACCCTGCCGGTCGCACGGGCACGGATCCTCGCGATCGACACATCGGCCGCGGCGCGCGTGCCGGGCGTCCGTGTCGTCATCACGGCTGCCGATCTGCCCCAGCCCGTCCCGCGGTACGGGCCCCAGTTCAAGGATCGCCCGGTCCTGGCAGTCGGCGAGACGAAGTACCACGGCGAGCCCGTGGCTGCGGTCGCCGCCGACTCGAAGGCCGCGGCCGAGGCGGCCGCCGGGCTGGTCCGGATCGAGTACGAGGAACTGCCGGCCATCGTCACGATCGGCGCGGCCCTCGACCCGGCCGCCCCGCTCGTGCAGGATCCCGCTCTCCGGCCGGGCGACCCCCTCGCGGCCACCAACGTCATGCGCGTCCATCGGGTGGGGTGGGGAGACGTCGACGCCGAGCCGGCGGACCTCGTCATCGAGAACAGCTACAGCTTCCCGATGGTGACCCACTTCGCGATCGAGCCCCACGCCTACATGGTCGCCCCGGACGGCGATGGGATCTCCGTCTGGACGACGATCCAGCATCCCTACTGGCTCCAGAGAATCCTGGCCGGGATCCTCGGCCTGCCCCTCTCGAGAGTGCGCGTGATCGCACCGGATCCGGGAGGCGGGTTCGGCGGCAAGCAGCAGATCAAGTACGAACCCGTGGTTGCCTTCATGGCCCTCAAGGCCGGCCGCCCCGTGCGGCTCGTGCTGACGCTGGAGGAGACGTTCCAGGCGGTCCGCCGCACGGCTGCGGAAGTCCGCGTCCGGACCGGCGTCCGCTCGGCCGGCACCCTTGCGTTTCAGGACATCAAGGCCGACTACCTGATGGGGGCCTACGTCGACATCGCCGACCGCGTCGTGAACAAGGGCAGCTACGTCGGGGCCGGGCCGTACCGTATGCCGGCCGCCCGGATCGTCGCCCGCGGGATCCTGTCCCACACGGTGCCGTCCACCGCGTTCCGCGGCTTCGGCAACCCCCAGGTCAACTGGGCCGTTGAATCGAACCTGGACGAGGCTGCCCGCGCGCTGGGCATCGATCGCCTGGAGTTTCGCCTGCGCAACCTGGCCCGCAAGGGCGAGGCCTTCATCCCGTGGGACACGCCGGCCGACGGCGACTGGCAGCAGACCGCCCGAAGGGCCGGCGAGCTGATCGGCTGGGGTACGCCGCTTCCGGCCGGCCACGGCCGGGGCATCGCCATCGGCATCAAGTCCGGGCCCACGACGGGCCTCTCGTACTCGACCGTCCGCCTCCTCGCCGACGGCAGCGTGGTCGTCTATGCCGGCACGTCCGACATGGGCCAGGGTGCGCGCACCGTCTTCGCCCAGATTGCCGCCCAGGAACTGGGTGCGCCGCAGGATTGGGTGACCGTGGTCATGGGCGACACGGCCATCGTCCCGTACGACGCGCAGACCTCGGCCAGCCGGTCGACGGTCCTCATGGGCAACGCCGTGCTGAAGGCCTGCAGGTCCATCCAATCGCAGATCCGCACGATGGCCGCCCGGCTGCACGGGCTCGATGAGGCTGCCATCACCGTCGATCGAGGCGTGGTCAGGCTTCCCGATCGGGAGTTGACGATCCTCGAGGTACTCAAGCCCGGCCTGGGGTCGCTCGGCGGCGAGTTGACCGGGAACGGCGAGAGCCGCAAGGAGGCCGAGCCGGACCACCCGCTCCAGGGCGCGCCGGCCTTCTTCGAGTTCAACTGCACGGCGATCGAGGCCAGGGTGGACGAGGGCACGGGCGACGTCGTGATCGTCCGCCACGTGACCGTCTCGGACGTGGGCAAGGCCATCAATCCGCTCCAGGTCCGCATGCAGGACGAAGGCGCAGCCATCATGGGCCTCGGCCACACGCTCATGGAGCACTACATCTTCGACGAAGCGGGCAGGGTCCGAAACCTGGGTGCGATCGACTACCGCATCCCGACCAGCATGGACCTGCCTCTCGAGCTGTACAGCGAGACCGTCGAGAACGCCGATGGGCCGGGCCCCTACGGCGCGAAGGGCATGAGCGAGGGCGCCCTCTTGTGCGTGTCGGCGGCCGTGGCGGCCGCTGTGCGCGAGGCCACCGGTGCGGTCATCCGCGACCTGCCGCTCACACCCGAACGCGTATGGCGGGCGCTCCGGGAGCGCGACCAGGAACGAGCGCAAGGGAGGAGCTAACGATGAGTGCAGGCAAGGAAGTCGGGCTCATCGGCGAGCTGCCCGCGGAGCAGATCGTTCGTGCGGCCCGCCTGGTTCGCCAGGGTCGTAGCTACTCCCTGGCCGCAACCCGCTACCCGGGGATGCCGCTCTTCCCCGGCCACCCGCCGTTCCAGGTCCTCAACTACCGGACGCCACGCGGCATTCGCGTTACCGGTGCAAAGCCGTGGGGCCCGGTCAACGACGCGGGCCTGGGCTACATGGCCGAGTACGTCATGGCCACCTCTCACTCCGGGGCCCACCTGGACGCCCTGGCGCACATGACCGTGGGCGAGGACATGCACTGGTACGGCGGCGGCAAGGCCGACGACCACCTGACCGACTTCGGGCCGACGTTCGGGGACGCGTCGAAGATGCCCCCATTCTTCACCCGCGGCATCCTCCTGGACGCCGCCGGCCACCGGGGCCTGGATTACCTCCCCAAGGGCTCGCCCATCGACGCCGATGAGATGGAGGCGATGTGCAAGGCCGAGGGCGTGACCGTGGAACCATGGGACGTGGTCCTGATCCGGACCGGCTACATGAGCCTGTGGCCCGACGCCGAGAAGATGGCGGCCAACAAGACCGCCGGACCCGACATCTCCGCGGCTCGCTGGCTCCTCGAGCGGGGCGTCGTTGCCACCGGAACGGACACCGAGACATACGAAGTCCAGCCCGCACCCGATCCGGGCCCGACGGGCAATCCCCAACCCGTCCACACGCTTCTGCTCATCGACAACGGCATCCACCTGATGGAGAGCCTCGATCTCGAGGCTCTCGCTCGGGACCGTGTCTACGAGTTCCTGTTCATTGCCCTGCCGCTCAAGATCCGCGGCGCCACGGGTTCGATGGTCGATCCCCTGGCCGTCATATAGGGAGGAGGCTTCCGTGCGCGACGTGTCCCCGACGATGAAGGCTCTTGTCGTCCTCGCGCCCAACCGCGTCGAGATCCAGGAAGTAGCGACCCCCACTCCGGGCCCCAACGAGGTCCTGGCGCGGGTCCACGCCGTTTCGATCTGCGGCACCGACGTCCACCTCGTCCGGGGCGACTATCCGGGCTTCTGGCCGCTCAGCTTCCCGTTCATCCCCGGCCACGAGTGGGCCGGCGAGATCGTGGCCATGGGCCCAGGCGCGGATCTGTATGGCTGGAAGATCGGCGATCGAGTCTCCGGAACCTCGCACGACGCCTGCGGCTTCTGCCAGAAATGCGTCGAGGGGCACTACAACCTGTGTGAGAACTACGGCAAGCCCGGCCTGCACAAGCAGTACGGTCACAACTACCAGGGGGCGGACGCGACGTATGTCGTCCAGGGTGTGAAGACCATCTTCGCGCTGCCGGACGGGATCAGCTACGAGGACGGGGCGATCATCGACCCGGCGTCCATCGCGCTGCACGTGGCCAATCGCGGCGGCGTGGCTCCCGGTGACACGGTGGCGATCACGGGCGGAGGCGCGATCGGGCTCCTTTCCGGCGATGCGGCTCTGATCCGAGGCGCCTCGCGCGTAATCGTGCTCGAGCCCAACGACCGACGCCGGGCGAAGGCTGCGGAACTCGGCTTCGAGACCCTCGATCCCCGAGCCGGAGATCCGGTTGAGGCCGTGCGGGCCCTGACCGGCGGCCTGGGGGTCGACGTGGTCCTCGAGTGTGCCGGCGTGCCGGTCACGGTGCAGTGGGCGCTCGGCATGCTCCGCCGTGGCGGGCGATGCGCCGCCGTGGGGATCCCGACGGTCGGCGTGGAGATCCCGATGCAGCGGCTGGTCCTCGACGAGATCGAGCTCGTGGGCTGCCGGGCCAGCGCCGGCGAGATGCGCCGGGTGATGCCGCTGGTGGAGCAGGGGCGGATGCGCGTCCACGACATGATCACGCATCGCCTCTCGCTCAGCGAGTACGAAGGGGCCCTGGCCACGTTCAACGATCCCACGAGCGGCGCTATCAAGATCGTCATCGTGCCCTGAGCTCGTGCCTCACCGGGGGGAACCGCGGCTGCATCCGGCCGCCGCCGGCCGCCGGACGGCGCCGGCGGCATCGCCGGCGGGGATCTGAGGCTCTGCACCGCGGCACCCACGGCGTCGCGCGGCCCTCCTCGTCGCCCCCAATGCCCCTCGGGCCGATCGACGGCCTCTCAGGTAGCCTCGAAGAACGCCACGCGAAGCGCCCGGAGCGCCCCGTCATCGAGCCGCAGGCCCTCCTTGAAGTACCTCTCGATCGTGCCGTACGTGGCACGCATTTCGTCGAGCGCCGACTCGAGGTACGGCGGGCGGACCCACAGGAAGTCGGCGATGAGATCCGGATCGCCGCCGCGAGCTGCGAAGTCGTCGAGGAAGGGCCCGAACATCGGCCCCAGGTACTCGTTGCTGGCCAGGAAGTCCTCCATCACCACGTCCGCGGGCACACCCAGCAGGAGCTGGAGCGAGGCGACCGCCCAGCCCGTGCGGTCCTTGCCCCCGGCGCAGTGGACCAGGGCCGGCCGGAACCGCTCGTCGGCGAGATTCTCGAACACGCGCCCGAGGGCAAGGCGCGCGCTGTCGAGGCTGATGAACTCCCGGTAGTGGGCCACGAACATGGCGGCACCCTTCCCGTCCCCGAACGCCTCGCGGGCGACGGCGGGATCTCGCATCAACTCCATGATCTGGCCGGGTGTTTGCTCCGCATGGCTGCCCACGACATCGGCGACAACGTACAGGGTGCCGGCAGGCAACCGGTCGGGTCGCGCCGCCCGTTCGGGCTCCGTGCGGAGGTCGTAGATCGATCGGATGCCAAGCCGTGCCAGCGCCGCCGCATCCTCGTCTCCAAGCCTGTCGAGAGCGCTCGAACGGTACAGGAGCCCGGTGCGAACGCGCCGGCCGTCGCCCGCGGTCAGGCCGCCCACGTCGCGCAGGTTTGGAAGGGAAGCGAGCTGGAGGGTTCGGCTGGCGTCCGTGTGGGTCCTCGCAGGGGTTCCCCGCGTGAGGGGGTGAGGGTGGACTAAGGTGGAGCCGGCGGCGGGCAGGTGACACCGGACGGCTCGATGGAACGCATCAAGCGTACCGGATACGGCATCACCCTGCGCCGGACCGGCCCGTCAGGGGCTCAGCGACCACCCTGGCCCGGCGAGGCCTCCAGCGCCGCCAGGTCATCCGGCGAATCGACGTCCGGGTTCGAGCCCTCGACGTCAACTTCGACCAGGAGGCCCGGGTGGTTTCGGGCCACGGGCCCGAGGCCGCGATCCGCCCGCGCCTCGAGCGCGAGCGGCCAGGCCAGGCGATGGATGAGCAGCGGGTTGGGGCCGCCGCCGTCCCGGTATCGAGGCACCACTATCGGTTGGGCCGGGGACGCGAACGCGGACAGCAGCCGCTCGATCACATCGGCACGCACGAGCGGCTGGTCGCCCAGCAGGATGAGCGCGGCCTCGGTCGTCGGGCCCACGCCCGCGAGCCCGATGCGAAGCGAGCCGGACAGGCCGGCGTCCGGATCGGGATTGCGCACACGCCGCTCCGACCGCCACTCCATGCGCCGTTCGATCTCGTCGGCGTCGTGGCCGAGGACGACGACGATCTCCCCGAACCCGGGCACCGCCGCGACGTCGAGCACGTGCTGGAGCAGGGGCCGGTCCCACAGCAGGGCGAGCGCCTTGGGACGCCCGAATCGCGACGAGGCACCGGCCGCGAGCACGATGGCGGCTGTTCTGCCGGCTTCGATCATCGGCCCCGCGCCGGCGCGGAGGAGGCCGACGAAGATTCGGGGTCGGGCCCGGCCCGCGCCTGCTCGCACGACGGCAGCCCCGTTCCTCCGTACCGCGTGGCGACGATCTCGGCCATGATCGCGAGCGCAATCTCGGCCGGTTCGCGCCCGCCGAGGACGAGCCCCACCGGGCTGCGAAGTCGATCGAGGTCCTCCCCCCGAACCCCGGCCGCAACCAGGCGTTCCCGCCGGGCGGCCAGCCTCCTGCGCGATCCTATGGCGCCGACGTACCGGCAGCCGCGGGCGAATGCGGTGACGATCGCCGGCTCGTCGAACTTCGGGTCGTGCGACAGCACGGCCACCGCGTCGGCAGGGCCCAGGCCGATCGCGTCGGCCACCTCGTCGATCCAGCCCACCACGAGCCGATCGACGTCGGGAAACCGCTCGCGGGTGGCGAACGCCGGACGGCCGTCCACGACGATGGTCTCGTACCCGACGGTGCGAGCGATCGAAACGAGTGGGATCGCGACCTGCGTTGCGCCGACGACGATGAGCCGGGACCGGGTCGGGAAGACCTCGACGAAGATCGATCGGCCGGCCAGCTCGACCGTACGGGACGTTCCCCTGGCCAGCGATTCGAGGGCCAATCGAACGAGCTCGGCATCGAGGGACGGCTCGCCGAGGGAACCGTCGAGGCGCCCGTCCTCCCATGCGACCAGCACCGTGGCCGGTGCCTCGCCCTCGCCGGGCGGGTGCGGGCCGGCTTCGGGCCCGGGCGAATCGAGGGGCAGCGGCGTGATCACGGCCCGACCGCCGGCCGGGCCCTCGCCGGCCGTGGCGCGCGCCGCCGCCTCGGCAGCCTCGCCCAGCGACGGCTCGATCAGGACGTCGATCACTCCGCCGCAGGCAAGCCCCACGTCCCAGGCCTGCTCGTCGGTGATGCCGTAGCGGACGACTCGTGAGCGACCGGCAGCCCTGGCTCGCTCGATCTCCTCGACTACGGCCCCTTCGACGCATCCGCCGCTCACCGAACCCGCGATCCGGCCGTCGCCCGTCGCCAGCATGACGGCGCCCTCGGGACGTGGCGCCGACCCGAACGTCCGGACGACGACGGCCCGACCGATCTCAGCGCGGCCGGCCCGCCAGGCGGCAATGGTCTCGACGAGTTCCCTCATCGCGTAGCCTCCTGCAGGTGCGCTAACCGTTCGCCGCCGGTGTGGCCGACAGCACCCGGGTGCGAGAGCGCGTCCGCTCACGCGCGGCGCCGGCGAGCCGCGGAGGATGCGTCCCGCGGACGTGCCGTGCCCTTCCGTGCGCAAGCATACCGACGATGATCGTATACATTGATGACGTCGTGCCGGAGTTGGCGAGACGCCAGCATGGAGGTGCCCAGTTGATCCCTCGAACCCAACAGGAGCCGTCCTCCGCCGCCGCCGTGGCGGAACTGGAACGTGGAGGCAGAGCGTGACCGACGATCCGGAGCCCTACTTCCGCACCGACCTGAGGTCGACGGCCGGCCCCAGGACGGCCGACGGCATCGGCCCGTGGATGGGCCCGCGCGATGAACACCAGCTGTACGAGCTGGCCGAGGGCGTCTCGTTCCGCCCCGTCTTCGGGCAGAACCTGCTGCTCAACTACGTCACCTTTGGACCGGACCGGGGATTCCCGAGCCACAACCATCCCGAGGAGCAGTTCGGCCTCGTCCTGGAGGGCGAGATGGAGCTCACCATCGGCGACGAGACGCGGCTGCTTCAGAAGGGCGACCTGTATGTCATCCCGCCCGACGTTCCTCACGAAGGCCGGACGCTGGGTACCGCGTGCCTTGTCGTGGACATCTTCTCTCCGCCCCGCGCTGGATTCCGCGAACTGATCGCCCGCGCCAATCGACTTCGATCCCCGAGCAGCTGGTGGGAGCCTGCCGAGCCGGCGGAGCCTGCCGAGCCGGCCGAGCCTGCCGAGCCGGCCGAGTCGGAGTGACGCGGGACCCGGCAGATACCGACGCCGAGACGTCTCGGACATGGATGCAGGCATCGACGAGACGGACTCGACGGAGGCCTCCCCGCGCGACATGAGAGAAAGGTGTCCGAACATGGCCAAGCCCGTGATCGTCTGCGCCGGCATGTGCAACACCAAGGGCGCCGAGATCAGGTACCTGGCCGAACAGGTCGAAGCCCACGGCGGCGAGCCGGTGATCATAGACCTCAGCCTGGGCGCGGCGGTGGATTGGGCCGACGTCTCCCTGGCAGAGGTGCTGGCCTCAACCGGAACCCGCGTCGAAGAGGTCTTCTCGGCGCCGCGGGCGACGGCGATCGAGCTGGTCGGCGGCGCCGGGGCCGTCAAGATCGTCGAGCTCCACGCCCGAGGCAGGTGCGACGGCATCATCTCGTGGGCCGGTTCGGTGGGGACGACCACTGCCACCCGGGTCATGCGAGCGCTGCCCTTCGGCGTGCCGAAAATCATGCTCACCGACATGGCCTCGAGCGACGTCAGCATGTGGCTGGGCAACAAGGACATCTATATCGCCAATCCCACCGCCGAGCAGGGCATCAACGTCGTCACCCGCAAGGCGGTTGCGAACGCGGCCGCGGCCATAGTCGCGATGGCGCTCGTCCCCGAAATCCCGCCGGGCTCCAGGCCGCTGGTCGCGATCACGTCCTACGGCACCACGACGCCGACCGTTCTCAGGTGCGTGGAATTCATGGAGGGCAGGGGCTGGGACACCGCCGTCTTCCACGCCGTTGGCGTGGGCGCCACGATGGAGGATCTGATCAGATCGGGGTTGATCGGGGCGATCATCGATATCACGCCGGCAGAGCTCATGAACAACCTCTTCGGGAGCGTGTATGGAAACCCAAAGACATGGGAAGGTGAACGCCTGACGGCGGCCGGCGAGATGGGGATCCCGCAGATCGTGGTCCCGGGCGGCCTCGATCAGGCCGCTCTCGGCCCGCTCCGCACCGTGGCCCCGGAGTATCTCGACGACGTCAAGGCGGAGCGTCGGAGGTCGTATCGGGGCACCGGATTGCCCTATCAGCACAACGACTCGGTGACGATCATGCTGCCGACTCTCGAGGAGGTGGAGCGGGTGTCCCTGGAGATCGCCCGCAAGCTCAACGATTCGCGCGGGCCGACGGCGTTCATCATTCCGATGCGCGGCTGGTCCGCCTACGACCAGAGCCAGGAACAGGCCACGCTGGAGCGGGGCTGGGCCGAGGGCAACGGGGACGGGCCCACCTGGCTGCCCGATCCAACGCATCCGCTCTGGTCGCGGCGTGCGACACTCATGCTGTCCCTGCTGCAGAAACACCTGAACGGCAGCAACCCGAACCTCGACCTCCTGGTCTGTGACATGCACATCCTGGATCCGGAACTGGCCGATCTGCTGAACAGGTGCATGGGCGACATGCTCGATCGCTCATGGCGAAAGGGCCTGTATCGGGATCTCGACAAGGTGATCGCCTGACCCCGGGCGACGGAGCGAGGCTGGCTGCCGGAGCCGTTCGTGCTCCACATCTGACAGCACGGCCGAACAGGAGGAGATGCAGTCGGTGAGGAGCGAGCCCGAGCCCATGCTGAGCCTTGAGGAAGCTCAGGGTCGGCTGCTGGCGGCGGCGGGTGAGCCGCTCACCGGCGAGGATGTGCCGCTCGCGGAGGCGCTCGGTCGGGTTCTCGCGGAGCCCGTCCGAAGTGCCGTCGACCTGCCGCCCTGGGACAACAGCTCGATGGACGGGTTCGCGGTGCACGCCGCCGACACGACCGATGCCACTCCGGCGTCACCGGTTCGTCTGCGGGTCGTCGGCGAGGTCCGGGCCGGCGGTTCGCCGGGCGTCGAAGTTCCGCCCGGATGCGCCGTCCGCGTCGCGACCGGAGCGCCGATCCCGCCGTCCGCCGATGCGGTCGTGCCCGTCGAGGCGACCAGCGTCTACGAAGCCGGGGGTGCCTCCGCGCCCGGCTTCCCAGCCCGTCTCGGATCGCCCCGGCCGCTCGGGTTCGGCATTGCGGAACCGCTGCCGGAGGCATGCCTGGTGATCGCCGCCGTCGAGCCGGGAGCCTTCATCCGGCGGCGCGGCGAAGACGTTCGAGCGGGGATGTCCGTTCTCGAGCCCAATCGGCGGCTCGGGCCGGCGCAGATCGCGATGGGCGCGGCCGTCGGCCTCGGCTCACTGTGCGTCCATCGTAGACCGGTGGCCGGCGTGCTCTCCACCGGTGACGAGTTGCGCCACGCCGGGGAACCGCTCCGCGGCTGGGGCATCCCCGACGCGAACCGGCCGGGTCTGCTGGCCATGTGCGGCGAGACCGGCGTCCGGGCCCTGGACCTCGGAATCGCCGGCGATTCGGTCGAATCGATTTTGGGCGCCCTCCGGCCGGCGATCGAGCGGTCGGACGTGCTGATCGTGAGTGGCGGCGTATCGGTCGGGCCGTACGACGTCGTCCGGGCGGCATTCGAGGCGCTCGGCCGTGTTGAACTGTGGCGTGTCGCTATCCAACCCGGCAAGCCCTTCGCGTTCGGT
>JBEKVD010000037.1:0-29722 GCA_049514315.1 Candidatus Limnocylindrales bacterium
CGCGGTCGCGATCGCAGGTGTGCGGGCCCGCCCTTCCCTCGTTGTGGGAGTCGGCATCGGGGTGGCAGTCGTCGGATGCGTCGTGGCGTCGCTATTCCCGCTTAGCAGCGTGCTGGCCCCGTGGCGACACATCTCACCCTGGGACTGGGCATTTGGCGGCAACCCGCTTGACCACGCAACCGAACTCTGGCGCTACGCGGCGCTCGCGGTGCCGTCGGTCTTCCTGACGACTGTCGGCGTGCTCGCGGTCGCCAGGCGCGACATCTCGGGGGCGTGACGCGATGCGCCAGACGACGATTCCCAGTCTGGGTGGGCCGCCCGAGGCTAATGGTCACGAGCCTCGCCGCGCATTGGTGCTGCATGATCGGCAGCTGGTCGTAGACCTTATCGAACTGACGCTGAATCACGGTCTCTTTGTCGTTCGAGCTGCACGAAGCTTGGCAGAGGCAGAGGCGGTCCTGGCCGAGTGGCAGCCGCACATGACTGTGATTGACATGGACCACGACGACAGCACCGCCCTGCTCGAGCGGCTGGGCGCCTCGAACACGCTGCGGCGGAGCGGGACGCCGGTTCTGGGTCTCACTCGACGGGGCGACCTGCAGACAAAGCTCCAAGCCTTCGATCTCGGGGTCGACGACATCCTGACGGTGCCATTCTCGCCCGAAGAGTTGCTCGCTCGTTCGATCGTCATCACCCGTCGGGCAACAGGAACTGATGTGCCGATCGTTCCAACGATCAAGCTCGGCGAGATGGAGATCGACATCTTCCATCGCCGGGTGCGCGCCGGTGACTCGGTCGTGCATCTTAGCGGTATCGAGCAGAGCCTCTTGTATCTCCTCGCCAGTCGTGGCGGACGCGTCGCGACCAGGAACGAGATCCTCGATGTCATCTGGGGCACCGACTTCGTGGCCGAGAGCAACATCGTCGATCGCCACATCCAGAGCCTGCGGCTCAAGCTACATGACGACCATCGGCATCCGCGCTTCATCGCCACGGTCCCGGGCAAAGGCTATCGGTTCGTCCCCACCTTCACGAACAGGGGCTGGGACAGCGGGGCGGACCAGAACGCGCACCCGAGCCATTGACCGGCGCCCGATCATCGCCAGAGACCGCTGACTCGCGAGGGGAACAGGCGATCTCGCATGGTGAGCCCGACGGCATGTGTAGCCCGCCTCGGTATCTCGTTGGCCGGGGCGACGACGTCCCCCTGATTCTCTGCCTCCCAGATGACGGACCGTCATGACGATTGATGGTCGGACAGCACACTGATGGCCGCTGATCTGCCAGACGGTAGAAGACGATGGGCCCCACGGGCTCGCAGATACGAGCCCGACGGCGAGCTCAGGAGTCACCAAAGGAGACTTTCATGGGTCGCGTGGAATACAAGCTCGAGCAGGTGCACTGGAAGGACGAGCCGGAAACCCGTCTCGCTCAGCTGGTCGAGAACCTCAACGTGTTTGCCAAGGACGGCTGGCGCGTCGTGAGCGTGGATCTCATGGCCCACGGATCGTTCGGGACCAAGACGCTGCCGGTGCTGCTGGAGCGCGAAGCCAAGTAGCAGCGGGAGCGGCCTTCCCCAGCTCGGCACTCATAGAGGGCTGGGGCCGCCAATTGCGGTGGCCTCAGCTCTTGGCCGCCCCTGGAGCAGCGTCCCCGACACTCAGTAGCGGTCCGCGTTGGTCCGCCCAACCGAACGAAGCTGCGGTCGCAAGGTCCCGTGAGAGGTTCGTCCTGGAGGACGGGCCGCTTCGACCTAGTGGACCCGAGAAGCGTGAGGCGGTGGAACCTTCGTCCAGGGACTTCCAGGTCGAGCGCATAGCCGGTACCGAGACGTGACCGATCGATTCCACCCAGCAGTTCAACAGGTCGTCGACGTAGCCTCTCGCAAGGGAGTCACGCTTGACATCCGGTTGCTGCCCGCCACCACCCACACAGTCGCCCAGGCCGCCGCCGCGCTCGATGTTCAGCTCGGCCAGCTCGTGGAGTCTTTGGTCTTCGTGGCGCCCCGCCCGAATAGGCGGCTGGTCCCGGTCGTGTGCCTTGTCTAGGGTGAGGATCGGGTCGATCCCGCTGTGCTTGCCGCGGTGACCGGCGAGTTCGCCATTCGAGCGGCCAGCGCGCACGAGGCTCGCGAGCTCACCGGCTACTCGATCGGAGGAATCCCGCCGTTTGGGCACGGTCGTGAGGTGCGGGTCCTGATGGACCAGAATCTGTGCGCCTACCAGTGGATCTGGGCCTCTGCCGGAACCGAGGCGGCCGTCTTCCGGGTTTCGCCACGAACTCTGCGGATGCTGTCGAACGCCTTCGTCGCGCCGCTGGCTGATTCCGCCTGGGCGCGCCCGGCCGTCTCGTCCGCGATCGAGCCGCAGCTGGGATTCGCGGCCGGCACGGGCGCTTAGGGAGTGCTTTCGGAGGGCCGTCGGCAGTTGAACAGGTCGTCGACGTGGTTGCCACGCATGGGAGTCGCGCTCGGCGCCACGGGGGCGCTTTGCCTCGCATCCGAGGAAAGTCATGCCGGGGTCAGGCGAGCAGCCTGGTCGACCCGGCCAGGAGGTGATCGTGAACGAGCGACGCGCCCGTGAACTCGTTGCCTGCGAGCGAACGCGAGTTGAATCTGCGCTTGCCAAGCTGGGCGGCGAGATCCGTGACGAAGGGTCCCTCGGGCGCCAGCAGACCGGAGAGTACGAAATCCGGCAGCTCTCTCGAGGCAGAATCTGTCTCCGTCGCCCTCGAGGCCGACCTCCGCGAACAGCTCGCCGCCGTCGGGCGCGCCGAGGAGCGCATCGCACAGGGCACCTATGGCAGATCGGTCCAGAGCGGGCTGCCGATTCCGGACGAGAGACTCGAAGCGGAACCGCTTGCGGAGCGGACGATCGAGGAGCAGCGACACCACGAAATGGATGGCTCCAGGAGGTCGCACTCATGACTCTCGAGAAACCCATAGTCCATCGAGACGACGCAGAGAGCCCACGCTCACGAGACTGCGCGACACCGACAAGACCATCTCGAGCTCTGACGAAGACATCCGCGGACGGATGGCCAAGTACAAGAACGGCCGGGATCCCGGCCGGATCGAAGGCCTCCTGATCGACGATGTCGAACGGAAGGTCCGCCTCATGGAAGTTGCGTCCGGTGGCATCTTGGACCTGGACCAGAGCAAGTCGTTCATCCCCGTCGAAGCGATCACGCAGATGACCGCGGACGAGGTCTACATCGGCCACACCAGCGAGCACGTCGCCGGCGCCCCTCGCTACGACCCAGACCTCGCCCCGACCGATCTGCACTACTTCTTCAATCTGTACCCGTACTACGGCTACCCGCTGTCCTTCGGGCTATTCGTATCGACGGTCGATTCTCCCGACGTGAACAGCGCCGCGACCGCCGCTATACGATCCGGCGCGTGACAACCACGGCGAGTCGGCCGAACTTGCGCTTCGTTGGCCCGAGCCTCGAGGCGCCCAAGGAGTCTTGATATGGACAATCTGATCAGCCACGGGATAGAGGCGCGGGCCGATTGGCGCGCGTACCACTCGGCGATCGAGGAAGCGGATCCGAGATACCACAACCGCCCCGACTGCGTGGACGGCGCAGCAATCGAGGACGAGAACATTCGAGAGGGTACCGCTGACCGCCCCCTGTGCGACAAGTGCCACAGCGCTGAGCATCCCAACCAGTAAGGCTCCCATGCGCGCGCTCCCGACTACTCCACGCCCGGCTGGCGGGCGCGATGCCTTGGGATAGGCCCAAATGACGGACCGTCATGACGACATGGCGACTCTGGGGGCACGCTTCGGAGCGAATGGCGCTGAGCGCGACGCGTTGTTTCTCCGTGCGCAATTGGCTCTCAGCCGGCTGGAACAGTCAACTGGCGAGAACTCCAGAGGGCTCAACGATGACCTCATGCTAGACCGAACCAAAGCGATGACGGCTACGCGCTCCACGCCCGCGACGGAGATCTCGGGAAGGTCAATGACTTCTATTTCGACGACCACCGCCAGAACAGCGAACGAGAGCGACATCGAAGAACGTGAGGATCGCCATCATGCTGGACAAAGCCAAGACACTAACGGGCTACTCCCTGCACAGCCTCGACGGAGAGATCGGGAAGGTCAAAGACCTCTACTTCGATGACCGCGATTGGACGATCCGCTATCTGGTTGCCGACACGGGAGAGTGGCTGATCAGCCGGCAGGTCCTGATCTCACCGCATTCGTTGGCCGGAGTAGATAGAGACCAGGGATCCATCACGGTCAAATTGACCAAGGATCAGATCGAACACAGTCCCACACTGAATAGAGACAAGCCCGTCTCGCGGCAGTTCGAACGAGCTTACCTCGGGTTCTACGGGTTGCCGATGTACTTCGGCTTCGAGCCCAAGCGCGTGAAGGCCGGCAACTCCGCCCAAACCGGAAAGCGTGGTGATCCCGACCTGCGCAGCACGAACGACGTAAGTGGCCATCACGTGGAAGCCTTAGACGGCGAGATCGGCCACGTCGAGGATTTCCTCATCGACGACCAGACTTGGGCGATCCGCTACTTGATCGTCGATACGCGCGACTGGCTGCCCGGGAGGAGAGTCCTGATCTCTCCGAAATGGATAGAGCGGGTCAGCTGGAGCGAGAAGCAAGTAGTCGTTGATCTTACCCGCGAGGCCATCCAGCAGGCGCCTGAATACACGGACGTTTCCCCCCTGACTCGAGACCAGGAGATGGCTCTTCATCGACATTACAACCGCGATGGCTACTGGACCGACGATCCTGGTGACATCGAAGCCTTCGAATTGAGCCGACGGTACCCCGGGCGTTTTTCGGCATGATCGGCTTGCCGGAACTCAAGTGTATTCAGCCGTGACCACTGAGGCGCCCAGTCCAGAACTCCTCCACAAGATGGACGCGTACTGGCGTGCCGCAAACTACCTGTCGGTCGGGCAGATCTATCTCTATGACAATCCCCTGCTCAAGAAGCCCCTCGAACTGTCGCACGTAAAGCCACTGGTGGTCGGGCACTGGGGCACGACGCCGGGCCAGAACTTCATCTACGTGCACCTGAACAGGGTCATCAAGAAGTATGACCTGGACATGTTCTACATCGCCGGTCCGGGTCACGGCGGTCCGGCAATCGTGGGCAACGTCTATCTCGAAGGTACGTGGAGCGAGATCTACCCCAACGTGACCCAGGACGAGGCCGGACTCAAGAAGCTGTTTAAGCAGTTCTCGTTCCCGGGCGGAATCTCCAGCCACGTTGCCCCGACGACGCCCGGGTCGATTCACGAAGGCGGCGAGCTTGGCTACTCGCTCAGCCACGCCTTTGGGGCGGCCTTCGACAATCCCAATCTGGTGGTCGCCTGCGTCGTCGGGGACGGCGAAGCGGAGACTGGCCCTCTCGCGACCGCATGGCAGTCCAACAAGTTCCTGGACCCGATCACCGACGGCGCCGTACTGCCAATCCTGCACCTCAACGGCTACAAGATCAGCAACCCGACCGTCCTGGCCCGCATCGAGCACGACGAGCTGGAACAGTTTCTGAGGGGCTGCGGCTGGACGCCCTACTTCGTCGAGGGCGATGACCCGGCGAAGATGCATGAACTCATGGCCCTGACCCTGGACGACGCCATCCAGGAGATCCGGCGCATCCAGGGCAATGCTCGGAGCAACAACGACACCACCCGGCAGCGCGGGCCGATGATCGTCCTGCGGTCCCCGAAGGGCTGGACGGGGCCGAAGGTGGTCGACGGCCTGCAGGTTGAAGGCACGTTCCGAGCGCACCAGGTGCCGCTCCTTGTGGATGCCGATCATCCCGATCACGTCAAGCAGCTCGAAAGCTGGATGAAGAGCTACAAGCCGGAGGAACTCTTCGATGAGACTGGCCGGCTCATTCCGGAGCTGGCCGAGCTGGCGCCGAAGGGCGACCGCCGGATGGGCGCTAACCCGCACGCAAACGGCGGCCTATTGCTGCGCGACCTGCGGATGCCGGACTTCCACGACCATTCTGTGGAGGTGCCTTCCCCGGGCGCCGTGCAAGGCCAGGACACTCTCGTCCTGGGTAGCTTCCTGCGCGACGTGGCCAGGCTCAATCAGGATCAGCGCGATTTCCGCCTCTTCGGCCCCGATGAAACGGTTTCCAATCTTCTGGGAGCGATCTTCGAGGTCACCAACCGGCAGTGGGACCTCCCGGTGAGAGAGAACGACGAGTTCCTAGAGCCGGCCGGCCAGGTGCTCGACTCCATGCTCAGCGAGCATCAGTGCGAGGGTTGGCTGGAGGGATACCTGCTGACCGGTCGCCACGGGCTGTTCAACTGCTACGAGGCCTTCGTTCGCATCATCGACTCGATGTTCAGCCAGCACGCCAAGTGGCTGAAGGTGTCGGCGGAGCTGCCCAGGCGGCGCGACATCTCGTCGCTGAACTACGTCCTCGCCTCCCATGTATGGCAGCAGGACCACAACGGCTTCACCCACCAGGATCCGGGCTTCCTCGACCACGTCATCAACAAGAAGGCCAGCATCGTCCGCGTCTATCTACCGCCCGACGCCAACTGCCTGTTGTCCGTTGTCGATCACTGCCTGCGCAGCCGCAACTAGGTCAACGTGGTGGTCGCCGGCAAACACGCCCTGCCGCAGTGGCTGACCATGGACGAAGCGGTCGTGCACTGCACGGAAGGAATCGGCATCTGGCAGTGGGCCAGCAACGACCAGGACTCCGAGCCGGACGTGGTCATGGCCTGTTGCGGCGACACGCCTACTCTGGAGATCCTGGCCGCCGTCTCAATCCTCCGCGAGCACCTGCCCGACCTGAAGATCCGGGTGATCAACGTCGTGGATCTGATGAAGCTTCAGTCCGCAAGCGAGCACCCACACGGCCTGAGCGAGACCGACTACGACTCCCTCTTCACAACTGACAAGCACATCATCTTCGGCTTCCATGGATACCCGTGGCTCGTCCACCGCCTGACCTACCGCCGAACCAACCGCAACCTGCATGTTCGCGGCTACATCGAAGAGGCCACGATCACGACGGCCTTCGACATGCGGGTGCAGAACAAGCTGGATCGGTTCCATCTGGTGCAGGACGTGGTCGATCGGCTGCCGCACCTGGGAGCCGGCGGCACCTATCTCAAGCAGGCGATGGCGGACAAGCTCGTCGAGCATGGCCAGTACATAGACGAGCACGGCGAAGACATGCCGGAAATCCGGAACTGGAAGTGGGGCGAACGCACGTAAAGCCACAAGCGATCGCAGAAACCGCAAGGGCCCTGGTCGCCGGCGACAGGGGCCTGTACGGGCCGGCCAACGACCGGATTGGCGTGGGTCGCCTTGACGTGCCGGAAGTCTTGCCGACCGGAGGAGCCGGCGACCCACGCCAAGGAAACGTGTAGCGCCCCTCCGGACCCAGACTCTATGGAGGCAACAAGAACAGAGGCCCAAGCACGATGAAACCGAAGGTCGATAAGCCCAAGACGAAGCCGGGGTCAGTGCCCAAGGCGAAAAATGACCTCCAATCCATGCCCATGCCGGAACTGCAGGCGAAACTGGAGTCGTCGCCGGACGGCCTCACCCAGGCCGAGGCGCAGAAACGCCTGGCGGAATACGGCTCCAACGAGATTGAGGAGAAGAAGTCCAACCCGTTCCTGAAGTTCCTCACCTATCTCTGGGGTCCCATCCCGTGGATGATCGAAGCAGCCGTGGTCCTCTCGGCGCTCGCGCAGCACTGGCCGGACTTTGGCATCATCCTCGTCTTGCTTCTGGCCAACGCCATCGTCGGCTTCTGGGAAGAACACCAGGCGGGAAATGCCATCGCCGCGCTGAAGGCCAAGCTGGCGATCGAGGCCAGGGTGAAACGCGATGGGAAGTGGGTCACCCCGGCTGCGCGCGAGCTGGTGCCGGGCGACGTCATACGCCTGCGCCTGGGCGACATCGTGCCCGCAGACGCCCGCCTGCTCGATGGCGACTCGATCGAGGTGGATCAGTCCGCGCTGACGGGAGAGTCGTTGCCCGCCACCCGAAAGCCGGGCGAGGCCGTGTTCTCGGGCTCGATCGTCCGTCAGGGCGAGATCAGTGCGCTCGTTTATGCGACCGGCGCGAATACGTATTTCGGCAAGACGGCGGAGCTGGTGCAGGAGGCGCACACGGTCAGCCATTTCCAGCGCGCGGTGCTCAAGATCGGCGATTACCTGATCATCCTGGCGGTTGCTCTGGTGGCAGTCATCATCGCCGTCTCGATTATCCGCGGCGACCCGATCCTGACCACCTTGCAGTTCGCCCTGGTGCTGACCGTGGCAGCGATCCCGGTGGCGATGCCAACAGTGCTGTCGGTGACGATGGCGGTGGGCGCGCGCCTGCTGGCCAAGAGAGAAGCGATCGTCACACGGCTGGCGGCCATCGAGGAACTCGCGGGCGTGGACGTCCTGTGCGCGGACAAGACCGGGACCCTGACCCAGAACAAGCTGACTCTGGGCGATCCTTTCGGCGTTAGCGGCGTCGAAGCCGATGATGTGATCCTCTGCGCCGCGCTGGCGTCGCGCGAGGAGGACAAGGACACCATCGACATGGCCGTGCTGGACGGACTGAAGGACGCCAAGGCCTTGAAGGGCTACAAGGTTCTCCACTTCCAGCCCTTCGACCCAGTGCACAAGCGCACGGAAGCCACCGTCAAAGAGACAGACGGCAAGACCTTCCAGGTGGCCAAGGGCGCACCGCAGGTGATCCTTGAGATGTCCGCGAATGCCGGGGAGGTGAAGGCCGCTGTCGAGGAGGCTGTGGCGCTGGTGCGCGCGGCATCGAAAGAGGGCCGCGCTTGGGTCCGAACGCTCGACCCTCTCAAGGAAGCCCCTCCCGTTACCGCTCGACGGACCAGGCTCCTTGCGCCTGCCATCGGCGAGCACGCTCAATTCGATGAGGCAGTCCGAGCCTGGCGAAGAGGCGTTACTTCCACGGACCGCATCGCCGCGGCGAGTGCCATTTCAGCGGCTATCGAGTTCTATGTGGCGAGGGTGGAAGTGGAGCCCTCGTTCGAGCCCACACAGATCGCGGCGCTGCGGCAAGCCATCAAGACCACCGTCGCCCCGGACGAGACCTCACCCGGAGTTACGGATCGGCAGCGGCAGCGGATCGACGACATGCTCGCCGGACTAGCGCTCCGGGCCGAGGGCCGCGACCCAGGGTGCCGGTCCCGCCGCGTTGTTGCCGAGGAAGAGCACCGACGGCGTCCGGGCACTCCGGGCGAGATCCGGCAGTATCGCTGGGACTTGGTTCCGCCGCATGGCCACCACGACGAGGTCGTAGGCGTCGTCGGGGTCGAGCCGTTCGACGAGCGGCACCCTCATCGCCGTGGGCAGGCCGCTGCGGGTGTCCTCGAGCACGACTCCGTGTTCGCGCAGCTCCGCCGGGCGGGCGCCTCGGGCGAGCAACGAGACGTCGTGGCCCGCCGCGCTCAGTCGCGCAGCGTTGAAGCTCCCGATCACGCCGGCGCCGTACACGAGGATCCTCATGCGGGGCACTCGCGCCGGAGCGAGCCGATCGGGCGTTCGCATGCCGCGTTGGCAATGGGAGCCTGCATGGGCGTCCTTATCACCCGCCGGCCTTCCGAGTGGAACACGTGATCGCAGCGAAGGCTGGCAGGATCTCTGCTAGGTCGATGATCTGGACATCGTCCCGAACAGCGGAGTAGTACTCCCCGACGGTGGCGTAGCGCGAACCGTACATGTTGGCAAAGCGCTGGGCTGCGTGAGCGTCCCTGCTCAGGACGCTGTCGACGGCGCGCCCGCCCGTCAGGAACCGCAACGGCGTGGCCTTGTCGACGACGTAGAGTTCCTTTCGCTTGGGGCTTGGGTCGGATACGAGGTTGAACAGGTCCACAAACAGGCGGTTCTGCCGGATGGACTCCGGGCCGCCGCGCCACTGGACGAACTTGAATTCTGCAATCCGCCGGTCCGTCACCAGATCGTGATCTCGCCCTGTGTTTCCCGCGCCGAGGGACAGGCTCTCGATGCGCTCGCCCTGCTCGAGGATGTGGGGCAGAGCCAAAGCGATCCCGAGCGCGTGCACGACGACATCGATCTGTGCGGCCGCCCGTTTGACCATCAGGGCCGCCTCAAGGGTGCTATCGCGAAGGCCCTGAACTGCAAGCGTCTCGGCGATTCGGTCATGTTCCATGCCGGAGAGCTCCCTCTCCAGCCTCGCCACATAGGCTGTCAGGCCCGGCCCCGAGAAGGCTCCGACGGCTTCCAGCGCCGCGCCGAAATCGGCGGCGTTCCCTCGTTCATCGTCATTCACACAGTCACCCTCGTAGATCTGACGCTCGCATGCGGCCCATTGTCTCCTCGGGCGCTCCGTGGTGGTGGATCTACCAGAGCGGTATCGTCGCTGTCCATTTTGGCTTGCGGCTAATGGGAGCGGCGCGCGGGGTGGGCGGCCTACGGAAGCGACGCGAGATCGATGCCTCGTGAGCGCATCCTTGGAGCCTACGCCGCTCAGCCGCGGCAGCGCTTGGTCAATCTGGGGTCCGTCCCCTTCCAGTGCCGACGGCAGGCACAAGAGTCCTCTCGATCTGGTCGGACAGACGGCCCACCTCGCCCGGCGCCAGTTGCGCGGGAGCCTTGCGCAGCAGCTTGACCAGCTCCCGCGAGGTGACGATGCGCACGCCGTCCACCTCGGTCTTGAACCAGCCGAGGTCGGCACGGTGGACGCAGACGAGGGGCGTGACGGGAAACGGCGAAATGACCCCTGCGACCACGGCGGCTTCGCCCCTGGCCTGGGCAGCGAACCGTTCCTTCTGGCCCCGGCTGAGCCTGCGCTCGTAGCTCTTGGTCTCGACGATGAATACGCCCGGTGGCCCGACCACGATGTGGTCGATGTTGGCCCGCGAGCCCGGGATCAGGCGGTCGTGGATGATGCGGAAACCCTCGGCCTCCAGCGGCCGCAGAACCTCGCCGGTCCGCTCCTCGCCGAGTGCCCCGGTTCGCCATGCGATCGTGCTTCGTTGCGGGGCGAACATGGCGACCGGTGTCATCACGACGGCGGCAATGAAGATGATGAGGTAGAAGACCCGAAATGAGCTTCCGATCGGACCCGCCAGGGTCGGCCCGAAGGCGGTCAGCAGCAGCCCGACCAGGGCAACGGCAACTCCAAACGCCAGGATCGCCGGGCGGGCTCTGCGGAGTCGCTCTCGATCCTGCTCGCTACGGCGCTCGAACTCGGACCTGGCAGACGCGCCGGCGACAGGGCTCGAGCCGGGTTGCTCGACCGCTGGTTCGTCGGCCATTCGGCGGTTCCTCAGTGTCCCCACAGCAGCCGCCAGAAGCCGCCCCGAGCCAGGGCCCGCCCGACGATCTTGTTCTTCGCCCGACGGGCGATCCGGTGCGGGTTGCCCGATGCCAGGACGGAAACGTCATTGGCCAGCCGGGCCGTGCGGTACAGGTCCGAGACCAGGCCGCGGCGCCTCATGCCAGGGCCTCATCAAGGAAGGCGGCAGCGTCCTCGACCAGGGCGGACCGCTCGGCCTCCTCGGCCTCGATCAGCTCAAGCAGACGCCGGGCCTGGTGGGGTCGCTCGAGGCCGATCGTGAGCCCGATGCTGATCCAGTAGTCGGCTGTCTCAAGGGCATTCGGCCCGGGCCTCCTCGGGGAACTCTTGCAGGACCTCGGCCATGGCTCGATGGAGCGCGCGACCGTAGCGCTCCCAGTCCGCTTCATTGGTCGCCACGACTCCCTCCTACCACCCCGCGCCTCGGCGCATACGCAGCGCGCACGACTCGCGAGCAGGGCGCCGCCACGTCGGAATAGGTGCCCGGGGTCAGTGTAGGCAGCGGGTGAGTATCAGTGAGATGGCATTCAGGGTTGGTGGCTGTGGCTCACCGCCGGCGTGGGAGGGGAAAGAGCCAACCCGGATCACCGTTGCCGGTGGTGGAATCAGGCAGGAAGCTGTCTCGTCCTCGCTCGAGGTAGGCGAGTGTCGCCGTCTAGGCGAATGCCCACAATCTCGTGGAGAGTGAAGTGCCAACGCCCATCGTCGTTGGCTCGCGCCTTATCAATCGGGCAACGGCCGACCGAACGCTGGCGTGTAGGATGCGCCGAACCGTCGCAGCTCGGACATCATCAGCGCCAGGGCTGGATGAGACCGGCGGTCGCGGCGAATCACGGCGGCGATGTTCCGCGCCAGCGGAGGCTCGGTAGGCTGGACCGTCGCCCGAACGGGGCGATCGTAGAGCGCAAGACTTGAGAGTAGGCCGACGCCTAAGCCGCCCTCGATGAGCGCGATGATCACGCCGAAGTCCTTGCAGTGGGAGCGGATGCGGGGCTCAAAGCCGCTGGCGCGACAGGCACGGAGCGTGGCGCGAAAGAACTCGCTGTCCTCTCTGGCCATTATCCAGAAGGCGTCGCGGAGCCCAGCCAGAGTCATGCCAGGCGTGACTGGTTTATCGGGCGGCAGCACTAGATACAGGGGATCGTTTAGGAATTCGTGGACTTCGAGCTGGTCATCGAGACCGCGTGTCAGCTCGTCGGATTCGTCGACGATGGCGATGTCGATCTCTTCGAGGCGCAGCGCCGCCAGGCTCTCGCGGGGCTCCAAGTCCGAGGTCTGGGGACTCAATCAGCGACCACGCTCCAATGGACGGAGTCTCAAGCGTCGGCGCCCCATTGGTCGGGTGGTCTCAGGCCCACGCAAGTCTTGACATAGCTCATAATGTTATGAGGGCTTCTATTGAAGCTTCAGAGAATAGCGGGCCCAACGGGCTCCGCCGGGAGGATCCAATGCACGCGACCGAAACAGTACGCCGCCGGTGGCAGTGGCGGCTCTTGACAGCGGTGCTCCTCGGTGCCGTCATCGCGGGATGCACTTCATCGAGCAGTACCCCTACCGCTCCTGCAGCGACAGCAACGGTCGCGCCCACGGCCGCGCCCACGGCCGCGCCAACCGCTGCCGCGAGCCCGAGTCTGAGCGGGGTCGACGAGGCCAAGGCGATCGTTGCTGCGCTCGAGGCGCCCGCTCAGTTCACGTTCAATGGACCCGCGATCACTAACATCGCGAGCCTCAAGGGGAAGCGCATCTACGCCATTGGCGACGGACTCGCTTACTTCTTCGTGAAGAACTGGCTCTCCGGGGTCACCGAAGCGGCCAAACTGCTCGGGATGTCGGTCACGGCGGTCGACGGATCCACGAGCGATCCCGCTGGCCTGATCGAGCAGGGCGTTTCCCAGGGCTACGACGTCATCCTGCTCCAGAGCATTGACTCCGCCAGCGTGGCCGCCCCCCTGGCTGACGCGAAAGCGGCCAAGATCCCCGTTATCCAGCTCACGACGAGCGATCCGCAGCTGCCGGACGCGGCGGCGACCAGCCGGGGCGTCTTCGGGTATGTCACTTTCTGCTATACGTGCGCGGGCAAGCAGATGGCCGCCTTCGTCGTCGCTGACGGCGGTGACAAGGCTTCGGCCGCGATCTACGACGTGCCGGGCCTGGTCGTCAGCGAGGCGATGGTCACGGCCTTCAAGGACGAGTTGGCGCGCCTGTGCCCCGCCTGCACAGTCTCCGTCATCAATGCGCCGTTCGCCCAGTGGACCGACCTCCAGTCGCTCACGGGCGCGGCGATCGAGTCGAACAAGGGCTCCTCTCCGCTCTACCTCATCCCGGTCTTCGACTCGATGGTGTCGTCCGGAGTCGCGGCGGCGGTGGCCGAGAAGGGCGCGAGCCTGGCCAAGATCGTGACCTACAACGGGACGGATGCCGGATTGTCCGCGGTCGCGGATGGTTCGGTCGCCGCGGACCTCGGCGGGCCCCAGGTCTGGCTCGGATGGGCGACGGTCGACCAGATCGCTCGCGCGCTCACGGGCGCCCAGCCGGTTGAGGACGAGATGCTTCCCGCCCGGATCTTCTGGTCGGGCAACATCAAGAACATCGACCTGACCAAGAGCGAGGATACCTGGTACGGCGGTGCGGACTTCCGCACCGGATATAAGACAATCTGGGGCATCCAGTAGCCTCCGGAGGCCCCCGCACCTGACCATCATGGCCAACAACCCTGTCGTTGAGGCTCACGGCTTCAGCAAGACGTTCGCCGGACGACGGGTGCTCGAGGGCGTGGATCTCGACGTGGGTCAAGGCGAGATCCACGCCCTTGTCGGCCAGAATGGCTCGGGCAAGTCCACCTTCATCAAGATCCTGGCCGGGTATCACGCGCCCGATCCGGGCGCGACCCTCGCCGTGCGAGGTCGCCCGGTGGCTCTGCCGGTCTCCTCCGACACCGCGAGCCACCTGGGGCTCAGCTTCGTCCACCAGGACCTCGGACTCTTCGAGGACGGGACCGTCCTGGAGAACCTCCTCGTCGGCCAGTACCGGACCAGGCTGGGGTGGCGGATCCCCTGGCGCGAGGAGCGATCGCGCGTCCGCGATGTCCTCGCCAACTACGGGCTGGACGTGGATCCGGACGCACCCCTTGCGTCGCTCTCGGACGTCCAGCGGGCCATTCTGGCGATCGCCAGGGCGCTAATGCATCTGCCTGCCTCGGAGAGAGCCCTGCTCGTCCTCGACGAACCCACCGGCCGGCTGCCGCATGACTCGGCCGCGGAGTTCTTCGAACGCATCCGGGCGATCGCCGACCAGGGTCACGGGATCCTCTTCGTCAGCCACCGCATCGACGAGGTCGCTGCGCTCGCGGATCGGGTCACGGTCCTCCGGGACGGCCGGGTGGTCGCGCGACACCAGGCGCCCGAATTCAGCGTCCCGACGCTGGTGAACGAGATGCTCGGGTTCGAGCTCGATCAGCTCTACCCCGAGCAGACGACGGCGTACGGAGAGGTCGTGGCGAGGGTCGACGGACTCTCGGGCGGCGTCGTCAGACGGTTCGACGCCGTCATCCACCGCGGCGAGATCCTCGGTCTGACCGGATTGATCGGGATGGGCCACGACACCGTGCCGTACCTGCTGTTCGGCGCCCAGCCCTCCAGTTCGGGAACCCTCGAGATCGGAGGGTCTGCGCTCGACCTCCAGCATATGACCCCGCGCGCCGCAATGGGCGCTGGAATGGGCTTCCTGCCGGGCAATCGTGCCCGGGACGGCGCGGTTGGTGAGGCGACTGCCCTAGAGAACCTGACCCTAGCCACACTCGGGCAGTACGCCGGCGGCGGGCTGATCGATCGCCGACGGGAGCGGGAGGACGCCAGGGCGCAGATGCTCCGCTTCGAGGTGACACCAGCCGATCCGGAGGCGGCGATGGCTACGTTCAGCGGTGGCAATCAGCAGAAGACGCTGCTGGCCAAATGGCTTGCGGGTCGCCCCCACCTGCTGATCCTCGACGAGCCGTGGCACGGCGTAGACGTCGGCGCCAAGCGCCAGATCATGCAGCTGCTCACGGGTAGCGCATCCGCGGGGATGGCCATAATCATCTCCTCGGTCGAAGCCGACGATCTGGCCGAGGTCTGCCACCGGGTTCTCATCATGCGGCGAGGGGAAGTCGCCAACGAGCTCGCGGGAGCAGATCTGACCCCGGCCAGGATCAGCGAGCAGGTCCAGCTTGACGCAGCACGTGACGTGAGTCGACAGAGGTGAACGGCCAGATGACGAGCGATCCCTCCGCGCACGAAGGACTCGGGGATGCCAAGGCCGGCCAGGCGGCACCGATGGCCGGCCGCGGCACGCATGCCGGCTCCCTGGGATTGCTCGCGAGCCGCTTCGCCCTGCCGGTTGCCTGGCTGCTGCTGATCGTCGCCTTCAGCCTGCTCCAACCGGCGCTTTTCCCAACCGCTCGGAATTTCCAGTCGCTCTTCAGCGAGCGCTCGATCCTGCTGATCCTGACGCTGGGCATGCTGTTCGGGCTCTCCGCGGGCGAGTACGACCTCTCGATCGCCTCCACGATGGGCCTCTCGTTCGTGATCGTCGGCTGGCTCAACGTCGTCAACCACTGGCCCATCGGCCCCGTGATCCTCATCGCGATCGCCGCCGCCATCCTCGTCGGGATCGTGAATGCAGTCGTGATCGTGGTGCTCGACGTCCCGTCCCTCGTGGCGACGCTCGGCATGGGCTCGCTGCTCGCAGGACTCGCCCTGGGCATCAACAACCTGATCGTCTCGCCCGTCGATCCCGCCCTCGTCGACTTCGCGCGCATGAAGATCGCCGGGCTCCAGATGGTCTTCTTCGTGGCGCTGGCTCTGACCGCGCTCACCTGGTACGTGTTCAGCTACACACCGCTAGGCCGCTACATATACTTCGTCGGCGCCGGTAGGAACGTCGCTCGTCTGACCGGCATCCGCGTCGACCTGATCCGAGCGGGCGTTCTCGTTACCGGATCGCTCATCGCGGGCATCGACGGAGTCCTGCTTGCCGGACGGAACGGCTCGGTTGACCCGAACATCGCCCCCAGCATGCTTCTGCCCGCGTTCGCCGGCGCATTCCTCGGCGCGACGGCCATCAACCCGGGTCGGTTCAACCCCTGGGGGACCTTCATTGCGGTCTACTTCCTCGTCACGGGCATCAACGGGCTCGAGCTCATGGGGATCACGGGCTGGGTCGAGCAGGTGTTCTTCGGCGCCGCCCTCGTCATCGGCGTCGTCTTCTCGCGCCTCGCGCGCCGAGCTCTCGAGAGCCGCCGCTGATGGCTGAGGGGCCGCGCTTCCTGATGGGCCTCATGTGCGGAACCTCAGGAGACGGGATCGCCGGCGCGCTGATCAGGACCGAGGGCTACGGGCGTCAACGCCGCCTCGAGGTGCTCGCCCACGCGGTGACCCCCTACGAGGCCGGCCTCAAGGCGCGCCTGTTCGCCCTGTTCCCCCCGGCTCTCTTCGACGCTGGCTCCCTTGGCGCCGTCCACCGCGACATCGGGACCGCCCTGGCCGATGCTGCCGAGGCCCTTCTCCGCGTCGCAGGCGTCGAGGCCAGTCTGCTCACCGCGGTCTCGGTCCAGGCTCCGACTCTGCTGCACGAGCCGCCCGCGCCTGGCCGGATGGGCACGCACATCGAGGTCGGCGACGTGACGGCCATCGCCGCTCGCCTCCACACGACGGTCGTCTGCGAGCTCCGCCCGTCAGACATCGCTGTGGGCGGTCACGGTGCGCCGCTCAGCTCGTTCGCTGACTACGCACTCTTCGCGGACGACGAGCTGAGCCGAGCGGTCCAGAACATCGGCGGGATCGCCAACGTGACGTATCTGCCGAGACGGGGGACGCTCGACGACGTCCTTGCCTTCGACACCGGCCCCGGCAACATGATCATCGACGAGACCGTTCGGCGACTGAGCGGCGGTCTCGATGAGTTCGACGCGGACGGCGAGCGCGCCGCCCGGGGGGCAATCCGGCAGGACCTCCTTGACTGGATGCTGAAGCACCCGTACGTCGATCTCCCCTTGCCCAAGACTTCCGGGCGGGAGGACTTCGGGACCGGTTACGTGACAGAGGTCTTCGCCTGGGCGTCTCGGCACGACGTCGAGTCCGACGATCTGGTCGCTAGCGTGACGGCCTTCACGGCCGAGTGCATCGCCCGGCATTACCGGCGGGAGCTGTTCCCGCGGGCCGGCGTGGACGAGATGATCCTCTACGGCGGGGGGGCGCACAACCGGACGCTCGTGCGGATGATCCGGGAGCGGCTGCCGAACGTAGCCCTCCGGTTGCAGAGCGACTTCGGGATCCCCGGGGATGCTCGTGAGAGCGTGACCTGGGCGCTGCTGGCTGACGAGACGCTGGCGGGCAACGCGGCCAACGTCCCCGCGGCAAGCGGCGCTTCCCGCCGCGTCCTGCTCGGCCGCATCCTGAGGCTCGATCCGGCCTCTCGATGAGCCTCGTCGTCGTCGGCGCGCACGCGCTCGATCCCGAGCTGATGGCGGGTCCGCTCGCAGCGGTCGCGAGCGGCGCCGGGTGGCCCGTTGCCTTGGTCCACCTCACGCTCGGCGAGCGTGGGCATCCCGAGAAGCCGCCCGAGGTCTTCGGCCCTCAGCTGCGCGAGGAGTCCATCCGGGCAGCCCGGGCCCTCGGCGTTGAGGCGGTCTGGTCGGGGGCTTCGGCGCCACTCCGCGGCGCCGACGTCTTCGACTGGCTCGTCGCCGAACTCGATCAGCGCAGGCCGACCATCGTCGTCACGCACTGGAGCGGCTCCTGGCACGCGAGCCATCGCGAGGCCAACTACGTCGTTCGTCGCGCCATGGCGGCGCTCGCGACTCGACCCACTCTGGCATTCGGCGAGAACTGCGAGGACCTCGTCGGGTTCGTCCCGACGCATCTGATCCCGGTCGCCTCTGTCCGCGAACGGTGGCTGGAGGCTGCAAACGAGTACGAGCTCTTCCGCCGGTCGGTCCCGGGATCCGGACTCGACGCCGCGATACCGTACTGGGCGTACTACACCGCGGCGCTCCGGGTGCACGGTCTCCACTTCGACACCGGCCAGGCCCAGGTGTTCATGAGCGAGGGGTCACTTCCACAGGAGCTCGGGTTCCGACCGATCCCGGGCGCCTGAGCCCGGGCTCGCCGCGGGGCCTAATGGGCCTTCGGGCGGAGCACCATGGAGCCGATCGCGTCGACCTCGGCTTCCCAGCCCGGCGGGATGAGCGTCGTGGCGTCGAGCTGCTCGACGACGCTCGGTCCCTCGATCACCGTTCCCCGGCCGAGCCCATCCCGGACGTAGACGGGGGTTTCCAGCCACTCTCTGTGAAAGACGCGCCGGACCTCGACAGGCTCCGGCCGCGGGGCGGCCGACACGTGCGGCAGGGCCGGGTGGTCGATCCGCCCGATTCCCGCTACCCGCAGGTTCACCATCTCGATCGGCGTCTCGGGTCCGGGCGCGTGGCCGAACTCACGCCGGTGACGGTCGGCCAAGAGCTCCGGAAGGCGGGCGTGGACCGACGCCTCGTAAGGCCTCGGGATCGCAATGTTCAGTTCGTGCGTCTGGCCGAGATAGCGCAGATCCGCCGAATACATCACTAGGGTTCGCTCGCCCCGGAACCCCTCTCGCTCGAGGATCTGGAGGGCCGAGCGCTCAAGGTCGAGATAGGAGGCGGCGACCTCCTCCGCGGGAGTCGAGCGGTCGACCTTGAGGAACGTGGTGGCGACGTCGTGACGCACGTCGGTCAGGAGAAGACCGAGGGCGGACGTCACCCCGGGGTTGGGCGGCACGAGGACGGTGGAGAGACCCAACTCCTCGGCCACTGCAGCGGCCAGGAGTGGCCCGCCGCCACCGTAGGCAAGGAGCGCGAAGTCGCGCGGATCGAGCCCCCGCTCGACGGTCCGCTGGCGGATCGCGAACACGACGTGGGCGACGGCCAGCTCTAGGATTCCGCTCGCCATGCTCGTTCGGTCCAGCCCGAGACGGGCGCCGAGCTCCTCGACCGCCGCAGCCGCGAGAGCCGGTTCGAGCCGGACCGTGCCGCCTGCGAGCTCGTGAGGATTCTGTCGACCGAGGATAACAGTCGCGTCGGTGACCGTCGGTTCCTTGCCCCCTCGCCCCAGACAGGCGGGCCCTGGATCCGCGCCCGCGCTGTGCGGTCCGAGCTCTAGCATCCCGCCCCGATCGATCCAGGCGATGGTCCCGCCGCCCGCGCCGATCGAGCCGATGTCGATGACCGAATAGGCGATCGTAGTCCCGAACTCGAGCTCCAGCTCACTCCTGAGGCTCGGCAGGCCGCCGGCCACGATCGAGATGTCCGTGGACGTCCCGCCGATGTCCATGCCGATAAGGTTCGGGTACCGTATGGTGCCGTCCCCGGCGGAGGCGGCAGCGATCGCGATCTGCGCGACGACCCCAGCGGCCGGACCCGACCCGATCGAGTAGCCGGGCCGACGCAGCGCGGCGGTGGTGGTCGAGAGACCGCCGTTGGATGCCATGACGAGCAGGTCGTTGCCGTATCCCCGTTGGTGGAGCGTCGTCTCGAGCCGCGCCAGATAGCCGGCCAGCGTCGGGCCGATGTAGGCCGAGACGACCGTCGTCGACGTCCGCTCGAACTCACGCCACTCGGGCAGGATCTCCGACGAGATGTAGATGGGCAGCTCCGGGAAACGCTCGCGTATCGCAGCGCGTGCGAGACGCTCTGTCTCGCCGTTCACGTACGCGTTGATGAAGACGATGGCCAGCGACTGGACGCCCTCGGCGACGAGATCGGTCGCGGCCCTGACCGCTTCTTCCAGATCCGGCGGCGTGAGGACGACGCCGCTGGCCATGGTGCGCTCCGTCACCTCTCTTCGCCAGTTCCGCGGCACCAGCTCGACCGGCGGCTCCCACTGGAAGTTGTACAGCTCGCCTCGGGTCGTCCGGCGGATCTGGAGCACATCGCGGAAGCCGCGCGTGGTGATGAGTCCGGTCGGCGCACCGCGCCGCTGGATCGCGGCGTTGGTCGTGATGGTCGTGCCGTGCCCGAAGAGATCGACCTCGGCCAGTGGGATAGCCATCGCCTCCGCGCCGGTGAGGACGGCCTGGGCCGGATCGGCCGGGGTGGAGAGGTACTTCGCGACCCGCATCCCGTCTGGTCCGAGCGTTACGAAGTCGGTGAACGTTCCGCCCGTGTCGACGCCAACGCGGATCATCGCTCTGCCCTCCGGGCCGCCCGCTCGGACCGCGTAGCGGCATCGTCGACGGTTCCGTCGGTTGCCATGACGACCCCGTATGCCTGGCGCGCGTGCGCCGGGGTGACCAGCTCGAGCGCGACGTCCTGCTCGACGAGCTCGGTCGGTCGGTCGAGCGGGTCGCCATAGCCCCCGCCTCCACCGGCCAGGATGGTCACGCGATCGCCAGCTCGCAGTTCGCGCCCGACCGCCTTGAGCGTGAGGTTCTCCTGGTTGGGCTGACCCTCGTTGAGCAGCAGTCCGTGGGCCGCGCCGCTCCCGCCGCCGAGGACTCCCGCCGATGGGTAGTACTCCCGGTCGCCGAGACAGGAGAGGCGCGCCTCGCCCTCGAGCAGGCGGAACGTCTTGCGCGACCCGACGCCGCCACGGAAGCGGCCCGGGCCCCCCGAGTCCGGCCATAGCGCCCATTCCTCGAAAAGCATCGGGTAGCGGCGCTCCATCACCTCGGCCGGGGTTATCCGCGCGCCGCCCCCGTAGAGGGAGACGAGTCCCGGCGGTCCGTCCTTCGTCGCCCGGGCGCCGAAGCCTCCCTCGCTGAACAGGTACGCGACGAACGGACGGTTGTCGCTCGTGCCGCCGATGGTGAGATTGATCAGGTTGTAGGGGGTGCCCACGACCTTCTCCGGGGGCAGGGCCGACTCGAGGGCGTTGAGCGACGCACCGATCACCTTCTCGTAGACGGTGGCGGCCATGCTCGAGATCGCTCTTGGCGGGCGCGCATTCACGACGGTACCGAGAGGCGCGATCACGTCGATCGGCGCGAAGCAGCCGTGGTTCATTGGGATGTCGGGGAAGAGCGACTTCACCGTCACGAAAACCGCGGAGGCCGTCGCGCTGTAGGTCGAGTTCGAGGCCGAGAGAGACTCGCCGTCCGACTCCGAGAAATCGAACGTCATGTGGTCGCCTTCGACCGTGAGCGTGAGGGCGATGCGCTTGGGGAAGGGACGGGCGAGGGACTCCATATCCACGAAGTCCTGCCCGTGATAGACGCCGTCCCGGATCCCGCGGATCTCCTCGCGCAGCAGCTGCTCCGACTTGTGGATCACCTCGTCCATGACCGCCCGGACGTCTGTCCACCCGTAGCGCTTCGCGAGCTCCTGAAGCCGCATCTCGCCCACGCTCGTCGCGCCGATCTGGGCGTAGGCGTCCGCAACGCGCTCGTGCGGGATCCGCATGTTGCCTTCGATGATCCGGAAGACCGCCTTGTTCGGCCGGCCGGCCTGGACGATCTTGAGCGGCGACATCCGGAGGCCTTCCTGGAAGTGCTCGCGAGCGTCCGCGACGAAACTTCCGGGCTCCTGGCCGCCGACGTCGGGCCAGTGCCCGCAGACAGCGACGAATGCCTCGAGGCCGTCGGGTCCGAACACCGGCCGCACGACGCCAACATCGTTGAAGTGGGTGCCGCCGATGAACGGGTCGTTCATCATGAAGACGTCGCCCGGCTCGATGTCGCCGGCGTAGTCCTGCAGGATGGCGCGGTGCGAAAACTCGAGCATCCCCACGAAGACAGCGAGATCCCAGTCGCCCTGGGCCACGAGGCGCCCTTGGCGATCCATGATCGCGCCGCCAATGTCCCGACCCTCGGTGATCACCGGACTGAACGCCGACCTGAACAGCGCCAGGTTCATCTCGTTTACGATGCTGCCGAAAGCGTTTCTAACCACGGCGACGGTGACGGGATGCACGGCCAGCTCCAGAAGGTGTGTGCGCCAATCGATTATGCCATTATAATCATGGGGTGAATGCGCGGTCTCACACACTGGATGCCAGCAGCATCCGGCCTGTGTCTCGCCTCGACCCCTTGCCACTCTATCGGCAGGTCGAGGCGGATCTCCGCGGCCGCATCCTCTCGGGCGAGCTAGGGCCGACCTCGCGACTACCGAGCGAGGGCGAGCTCTCCACCATCTACGGGGCCAGCATGATTACCGTCCGCCAGGCGCTCGCCCATCTCGCGGCCGAAGGGCTGGTGTCCCGCCAGCCGGGCAAGGGGACGTTCGTTCGAGCTGCGACGCTGACTGCCGGATCGCGGACCGTCTCTTCGTATACCGAGGAGATGGCATCGCTGCGCCTCACGGCCGGCGCCCGGGTCCTGCGTCAGGAGCTGATCCGTGCCGACGAGCGGACCGCGGAGCGGCTGGGAGTGGCTCCGGGCACCGAGGTGCTCGCGCTCGACCGGCTGCGGCTGGGCAACGGAACGCCGGTGGGCATCCAGCGCGCGCGCATCCTCGCCGCGCTGGTCCCCGGGCTCGAGAAGGTGGACCTGACCGACGCGACTCTCTACGGGGTTCTCCGCGAGCGGTACGGCCTCGTGCCGAGCGAAGCCGAGGAGGTATTCCGCGTCGGATCGATCGCGGCTGCCGATGCGCGCCTCCTTGAGGTGGCGCCCAGAACCTGTAGCTTCCTGGTCGAGCGCGTAACGCTGGTCGACGGCCGGCCCTTCGAGCTGGTCCGTTCGGTGATGCGCGGCGACCGCTACCAGGTTCGACTCGGTCTCAAGAGCAACCCCTGATTTCGGGAGGACCAAACGTGCAGACTGACTACCTCGGCCGTCTCGTCGAGCTGCTCCAGGGACTCGCGTCCTCCCAGGAGCAGGCGTTCTCGGTGGGGGCCAAGCGCGCGGCGGATGCGGTGGAAGCCGGTGGCCTAGTCCATCTTTTCGGGAGCGGCCACTCGGTCATTCCGGTGATGGAGTTGTTTCCGCGCTACGGGGCGTTCGCCGGCCTCAATCCGCTGACCGACTCGCGCCTGATGTGGTCGAACGTCCTCGGCTCGAGCGGCGTCCGCGAGCTCCTCTGGCTCGAGCGGACCGAGGGCTACATCAAGACTTACCTCGACAACCAGCCGATCTCGGCCGGCGACGTCCTGGTCGTGTTCTCGCATGGCGGGCGGAACGCGGCGCCGATCGAAGCGGCGATGTACGGGCGAGAGCGGGGCGCCTTCGTCATCGGGGTGACCTCCGTCGCGAACGCCGCGCGCCCGCGCGAGCACTCGAGCGGCAAGCACCTCTCGGAGCTCGTCGATCTCGTGATCGACACAGGCGTACCCGTCGAGGACGCGTTGATCTATCTCGACGGCTTCGAGCGGCCTGTTGGCGGAGCGTCGACCCTCGTGGCCGCCGCGGCGGTGCACCAGCTGATGGTCGCGACCGCGGCGGAGCTCCATGCCCGCGGCGCTCTGCCCCCCGTGTTCGTCTCGCCCACGGTGCCGGGTGCGACCGTGAACTCGAACGACGAAGTGTTCGAGAGCTACCGGCGCCGGATGATCGCAGCCCAGGCGCGTCGGTTCCCGCCGACCGGCTGAGGAAGCGCACCCCCGGCATGCGTTCGCATCTCACATGACGAACGTGGGGGGCGGCGACCGCCCGGGGCTGCCGCGGATCGCGCCCGCCCTGCTGGAGGCTCTCGAGACCGCCGTTCCCGGCGGCGTGCGGGCGCGGCCGGCCGACCGGCTCGCCTGGGCCCACGATGCCTCGCACATCCTGCTGACGCCGCAGGCGGTGGTCGTGGCGGCCGACTCCAGCGGCGTGGCCAGGCTGCTCGGCGTCGCGACCGAGCGTGGCGTGCCGCTCACATTCCGATCGGGCGGGACGAGCCTCAGCGGCCAGGCCGGCAGCGCCGGCATCCTCGTCGACGTCCGTAGCGGCTTCCGCGAGATCGAGATCCTCGATGATGGGCTCCGCCTTCGGGTCGAGCCGGGGGTGACGCTGCGGCAGGCCAACGCCCGACTCGTCAAGCACGGGCGGAGGCTCGGGCCTGATCCGGCGAGCGAAGTCGCGTGCACGATCGGCGGGGTCGTCGCGAACAACTCGAGCGGGATGACATGCGGGACCGAGCTCAATGCGTACCGGACGCTCGAGTCGCTCGAGGTCGTCCTCGCCTCGGGAACCGTGGTCGACACCGGCGCCCCGGATGCCGACGCCCGTTTGCGCGCTCTCGAGCCGGCGCTTCATGTCGGCCTCTCGGCCCTCCGCGACCGCGTCCGCGGCGACGAAAGGCTCGTCGCCGGGATCCGCGCCCAGTTCGCGATGAAGAACACGATGGGCTACGGGATCAACTCTCTGCTCGACCACGACTCGCCGGCCGAGATTCTCGCCCATCTGCTCGTCGGAAGCGAGGGCACCCTGGGGTTCATCGCCCGGGCGGTCTTCCGAACGGTGCCCCTGGCGCCCCATGCGGCGACCGGCCTGCTCGTCTTCCCCGGCCTCGCGGAAGCGGTGGGGGCTCTCGAGAGCCTAGTCGGGGCCGGCGCGGCCGCGGTTGAGCTGATGGACGCAGCATCCCTTCGGGTCGCTCAGCTCGACCCGGCCGCGGACACGCTGCTCCGCGAGCTGGACGTCGCGGCTCAGGCGGCGATGCTCGTGGAGTGGCAGGAGCCGGAGCTCGACTCGCTGGAGGGAACGCTCGCCCGCGCGCGTGTGCTCGTCGACCGCCTCGAGCTCGCCCTGCCCGGCCGGCTCACCACCGATGCCCTCGTCCGAGCCTCCCTCTGGCGGGTGCGCAAGGGTCTGTACGCCTCGGTCGCGGGCGCCCGACGGCCGGGGACGACGGCGCTGCTTGAGGACATCGCGGTCCCCGTGCCGGCGCTGGTCGAGACCTGCCGGGAGCTCGGCGCGCTCTTCGAGCGCCACGGCTATGACGATGCCGTCACATTCGGCCACGCTCGCGACGGCAACCTTCACTTCATGCTGAGCGAACGGTTCGAACCCGACGTCCCCCCTGCGCGATACGCAGCCTTCACGGACGACCTCGTCGAGCTGGTCCTGCGTCACGGCGGGACGCTCAAGGCGGAGCACGGGACCGGGAGGGTGATGGCGCCTTTCGTCAGGCGCCAGTTCGGCGATGAGTTGTACGAGGTCATGCGTGAGATCAAGCAGCTCCTCGATCCGCGCGGGATCCTAAACCGCGGGGTCGTGATCTCCGATGACCCGCAGACGCACCTGCGTGACCTGAAGATCTCGACGACCGTCGAATCGGAGGTCGACCGCTGCGTCGAATGCGGATACTGCGAACCCGTGTGCCCGAGCCGCGGGCTGACGCTGACGCCGCGTCAACGGATAGCCATTCGGCGGGAGCAGGCGAGAGCACGGACGCTCGGGTACAGCCGGCTCGCCGCCGAGCTCGCACGGGCGAGCTCATACGACGTGGTCGACAGCTGCGTGGCCGACGGGATGTGCGCGACCACCTGCCCACTAGGCATCAACACCGGCGAGCTCGTCAAGAGGATTCGGGCCGCGCGACGGGGGCGCGCTTCCCGCGCCGCGTGGAGCGTGGCGGCGCAACGCTGGGATCTCGCCACCCGTGGCATTGCCGCCGCCCTCGACGCCGCCGCGAGCGTGCCCCCGGCCCTCCCCTCTGGACTGACCCGGGCCGCCCGTGCGGTCGGGGCGCGCGACTCGATCCCCGCCTGGACGCCCGATCTCCCGAGGGGCGGCGATCGACGCGCCCATCGAGCGGCCGGGAATGCCGATGCGATCTACCTCCCGTCATGCAGCGGATCGATGTTCGCCCCGGCTGCTGGGGGCAAGGGTGTCCGCGAGGCATTCTTCGCCCTCGCTACGCGAGCGGGAATCCGCTTGCGCGTGCCCGACGAGATCGGCAGGCTGTGCTGCGGGACCCCCTGGACGTCAAAGGGGTACCCCGATGGCGCTCAGGTGATGCGCGATCTCGTCCGCCGATCCGTCAATCGTGCGCTCGGCGGTGCGGACATCCCGATCCTGTGTGATGCTGCCTCATGCACGGAGGGATTCGCCCGCCAGCTTGCCGAGAGCAACGGCGGCGCGAGGGTCGTGGACGCGGTCGCCTTCGGCGCCGAGGTCATGCTGCCACGCCTGTCGGTGGCGCGACGGATTCGGACGCTGGCGCTGCATCCGACCTGCTCGTCGACCAGACTCGCGATCGACGATGCCCTCCTCGAAATCGCGGACGCGATCGCGGAGCGGGTCGTGGTCCCCGACGGCTGGGGCTGCTGCGGGTTTGGGGGAGACCGGGGCATGCTCCACCCAGAGCTCACCGCGTCCGCGACGCGCGACGAGGTCCGATCGCTCGTCAACGAGGACATCGACGCGTGGGCCTCCCTCAACCGAACCTGCGAGATCGGCATGACCAGGGCGACGGGCCGCATCTACCGCCACATCCTCGAACTGCTGGACGAGGCAACCGCCTGAGGCCGTGCGCCGAGCCGAACGGGAGGCAAACGCCCGCTGGCTTGTTCCTCGGAGGGTTCGGGTATTGTCGTCATGAATGCCAGCCTGGCCACTACGGGTGTTCACGCACACGATCGATTGCTCCTGTGTCAAGCAGCGACTCGGGCAACGTCTTCGATGCGGGCTCGAGCAGCCTCATCCGATTGGAGCCGGCGGATGGTGACTTGCTTTCGAGGCGCGTCCGAGTGAGTCATCTGGGTGACAACCTCGCACCTGAGGACGTCCACGATGACCCCCCAACCCCTCCCCGCCGTCGCCAGTGGAGACCCCTCTGCCTCGGACCAGCGCCCTACGCCTTCTCGTCGAGAAGGGCAACCGCTCAGGCTCGCGTCGGACGGTTGAGAGCTACTTCCGGATGCTCTGGCCGTTTCTCGCCGACCTGCGCAAGGCTCCCGATCGGGTGAAGCCAGCCCATGTACTCGCCTGGGTTCACGGCATCTGCAAGTCAGGTCGGACGCCCTCGACGAGCTCGACCGGCGCCGGGGTCGCCTGCCTCTCCTCCTTCTACTATACGGGGGTGGAGCGACCCGGACCGAGCGCGCTCGCGAGCCTTGGGGCCACCGGAGGCGGGCCCGCCCCAAGCGGGCAACCGCAAGGAAGAGAGCGGACCGATGAGTGACGAAGGGCCCGTACGGGGCCGCCTGGTGCTCGAGGATCGCGTCGAGCCGGGCCGCGTGGTGCTGGACGGCGGCCGGATCGCCGCCGTGGAGGCGGATCCATCCGAGGCGAGTGGCCCGTGGATCATGCCCGGCTTCGTGGACGTCCACGTCCACGGCTGGGGCGGGCACGACGCGATGGACTCGGAGTCCTCCCTCGACGGCATGGCTCGCGCTCTGCTCCGCCGCGGAGTCACGTCCTTCCTGCCGACCGCCGTCACCGCTCCGCTGGACGTGCTGCGCGCTTTCGCCGACCGCGTCCGCGCCTGGGTCCCCACTGCTCCGGAGGACGGAGCGACGCCACTCGGCTTCAACCTGGAGGGACCGTTCATCTCGCCTGAGCGCGTTGGCGCGCAGAACCCGGCGTTCGTGCGATCCCCGGCGGAGGTCGCGTTCGGGGACCTGAAGCCCTTGCTCGGCAGCTTTCTCCTGACGACTGTCGCGCCGGAGACGCCGGGCGCGATCGAGCTGATCCGGTGGCTGACGGAGCAGGGCGTTACCGCCTCGCTCGGCCATTCCGTGGCCACGGCTACCGAGGCCGGGGCCGGATACGACGCCGGCGCTCGCACCACCACGCATCTGTTCAACGCCATGTCCGGGGTCCATCAGCACGCGCCGGGTCTTGCCGCGGTTGCGCTCTCTCGGGACGACGTCTACACGGAGCTGATCGCCGACGGTCACCATGTGGATCGCCTGCTCTGGCCCCTGATCCTGCGCACGAAGCCCTCTGATCGGCTGGTCCTGGTGAGCGATGGGATCGAGCTCGCCGGGACGACCCGGGAGCACGGCTTTCTCGGCGGCCTGGAGGTGGAGGTAAGGGGCGACCGCTGCACGCTCGTGTCCGGCGGCGCGCTGGCAGGCTCCGTCATCGCGCTCGACACGGCAGTGCGGAACCTGGCCCTGTTCGGGTTGGATCTGCCGCGCGTCGCCGCCGCCGCCAGTGCCAACCCGCTGGCCCTGATCGGGGTCGACGATCGCGGGCGAATCGCGCCGGGTTTGCGCGCCGACCTGGTCGAGCTCGACGAGTCCTTCAACGTGCGGCGGGTGATGCGGGCGGGACACTGGTTCGACGGACCGGGCATCCCGTCACTCCCGGCGTGACCCCATGGCGAGCGGAGAACGATCCGTGGAGCCGGGGCTCGGAGGGTCGGCGTCCCTCGGGCTTCTCGATGAGCGGCATCTCGTTCGACCACGGGTAACGCCTCCGCTCGACCCGGCGTTCCGGCCGGCGGCGCTGGCAGCCACCCGCTTCTTCGAAAGGGTCCGGAAATCGCCATCAGGGCGCCCCGTCTGGCTCGCCCTGGAGCAGCCGGGCGGGACAGTGAGCCACCACGAGTGCTGGGCTTTCGAGGACGGCCCGGATGCGGCTTCCAGCGCGCGGTTCGTCGAACGGGACCTCAAGTTCCTGCTGTGGTCGTGGGGCGGCAGCCGCGCCTACGTGGATGGCCCGGCTTCGCTCGTGGAGGAGCTGACCCGTCACTTCGAGACGGATCCAGTGGGTGCGTTCGATGCCGGAATGATGGGCCCGACGATCTACGGCGCACCGTTCGAAGTCGTGGCCGCGCCGCGTTCGGAGTTCCCGGGCGAGTCGGCCGCCTCGCTGGAGCTCGGCGGTCACCTCGACGGCTGCCGCATCGGCTTCGACCTTGGCGCCAGTGACAGGAAGGTCGCCGCGGTCATCGACGGCGAGGTCTGCTTCAGCACGGCCACGAGGCACGTCACCGTGGGTCGGCCGGTCTGCGCGTTCGGTGTTGTCGCGCCGACGATGATGAACCCCGCCCCGCCCCTGGCGACCTCGGCGTGGTGCGCGATGTCGCGCTCGCTGACCTCGCCGTCCGCGTGGGACGAGCTGATGTCGGTGGGGACGTGGACTACGCGGTTGGCGAGCTCGAAGTTGCCGAGCTGGATCGGGCTGAACAGGTGTGGGAATGACCCCATGAACTCCCTCGTGACGGGCGCGGCTTCACAGATTCGTGTCGCGTCTGGCACTCAGTCGAGGTGCATCATCTTGCCGCCAGTGTCCCGGTTGGCCGCCAGTCTCCCGGTCGCGGATCGGTCGCGGCAATGTCAATAGCGGCTGAGAAACTGGCAGGAGCGGCTGCGGCGGCCTGTGACGACGCCTCGCTTCAGAACGGCCTGGAATGTTCGGCGCCTCGACCAGCTCAACGCGTGCCAGCGGCTCCTTTCGGCGCCGTGCGCAGGGCTGCCTGGGGCATTGCTGGCGCGCCCCGTTACAACGTCCTCGTGACCTTCTCGATGTGGCGTGGTCGGTCCGGATCGAGGTGCTTGGCCAGCGCGAGATGGTAGGCGAAGAGCTGGCCCGGGATGATCGCCGAC
>JBEKVD010000038.1:0-26591 GCA_049514315.1 Candidatus Limnocylindrales bacterium
GGCTTCGAGCCCAAGACCATCCTGACCTGGGCGAAGGATCGAATGGGCACCGGCGACTGGCTGCGTGGCCAGACCGAGCACTGCCTGATGTGCGTCCGGGGCCACCCGACGGTGACGCTCACGAACCAGACGACCCTGCTCCACGGCCCGATGCGTGAGCACTCCCGCAAGCCCGACGAGTTCTTCACGCTCGTGGAGTCGCTCTGCCCCGGCTCCAAGCTGGAGTTGTTCGCCCGCGAGGCGAGGCCTGGCTGGGCGGCCTGGGGAGCGGAGGCGGCGTGAGCACACAGCCCAGGCTTGCCCCGCTTCCGTCTCGGCCACGATGGGAGAACGTTGATGGCGCCGGCAAGTCGGGCCTGAGCCCAGGCTTGATCTCGATCCTCGCCCGTATGGCGGAGGCCGTTCTCGACGCCGAGGACGCGGTTGCGAGCGGAGGTAACATGCCCGACCGACGCGATCTGCCGCCACAGGGCTCGATTGCCATAGCGGACGGAAAGCGGCTCACAGCCAAGGAGACAAGACCATGAGCCTGGCACGGGCGGTCGACCTACGACCCGAGGACCTCTCCGGGCGGCGCTGGGCGGGCTACCTCCGAGATTCGACGGTCGCCCAGGCGGCCCGCTACGGTCCCGACCTCCAGCGTGACGAGCAGCGCCGCTTCGCGGAGCGCAGCGGCCTGGTGGCCACCGGTCTTGAGTACATCGATCTCGTATCGGGCAAGGACACCCTGCGCCGCTCCGACTTCAACCGGATGCTCTCCGACGCTGAGGCAGGCGAGTTCGACGTACTGCTCTGCTACGACACCAGCCGTTTCGCCCGCAACGTCGAGGACGCCTACTCGTATCGTCGCCGCCTCGCTGCGGCCGGGGTGACCATCGTCTTCTGCGCCGATGGCCTGATCAGCGGCAACGTAGAAACCTACGAGCTTGAGGGTCTCAAGACGGTCGCCGACGCCGCCTACATCCGGCGGCTCTCGCGCAACGTCGGCCGCGGCTACGAACAGAAGTGGCGCCTGCTCGACGACCCAGGTGGCCGTGCGCCCCTGGGCTTCGCGCGGCTGGGGGATCGACAGGTGCTGGCTCCGGTCGAGGGGCCCGACCTCGATCGCGTCCGCCTGGCCTTCACCCTCTATGCGACTGGCACCTGGAGCGACGGTGCGGTGGCAGCGGAATTGGGGCTGACAGAGGCGGGGGTGGCCGAGATCCTCGTCAACGCTCTCTTTGCCGGGCGAGTGATACGCCACAAGGGCCGACCCGACGAGGAGGAACGTCCGGCCCGCTATGTGGCCCCGGTCGACCCCGCCCTATTCGAGAGGGTCCAGGTGCTGCGGGCCGAGCGCAGTACCCGCCATCCAGGAGCCACCATCCGGCGCTTCTACCCGACCGTGCGCCTGATGCGCTGCACAGGCTGTGGCAGCACCTACTTCGGCGATGCGAACAACGGCAAACGCCGCATCCGCCATGGACTGCGACCCGCCTGCGGGCCCTCGGCGAGCTATCGGGCGGAGCGCTACGAGGAGCAGGTGGCGTGCCTCATGGACATGGTCAGCCTGTCCGACGCCGACGTCCGAGCAGTGCTCGGGGCCATGCGCCACGCGACCCCGGCGGTTGTCGGGCCTGACCCGACGGCAGTGGCGGAACGGCGAGTGGAACTCCAGCGTGAGCTCGCCGCAGGCGAGATCGGCCTCGAGGTCTTCTCGCGGGCATGGCGGGCGCTGGATCGGCCCACGGTCATCGTCAATCCCCCTGACGAGTTGCGCCTCGGGAGAGCCCGTCGCCATCTGTCCGAGTTCGGCACGCTGTGGCGCAATCCGGCCGTGCCCGACCGACTGCGCGAAGAGGCCATAAGGGAGATCTTCGCCCGCTTCGATGTCGATGGGCCCACAATCGTGGCGGCGCACCCTCAGGCGAACGAGAACGCCTGGCTGTTGGGCCTTGTGGCCGCACGACAAGGAAGGTTGCAGATGCGACAGGACGTGGGACTGGTCGGGGCGAGAGGATTTGAACCTCCGACCTCATCGTCCCGAACGATGCGCGCTACCAAGCTGCGCCACGCCCCGACCGAAGTGCCGCTGAGGGCCCCGGAATGATAGCAGGGGAGTCGGCGCGGGGATAGCGGCGGCGGGGATAGCGGCGGCGCCCGCCCGGACGAGCTGGCGACGGCGCAGACAGCGGTCACGGCCTGATTCGTGCGGCGGGGGCGCGGCTCGAATCCTGGGGGCCCGCCTCGGTCGGCGCCGCTGGCCAACTCGGGCCGCTGCCCGCCCGCGTCGTTCCCCACGCTCATGGGCAGGCTTCGACTCGGTTTCATTTGCGAGTCATTTTGGAGTCCTCCGAGGCCGAGGTCTTGGCCACCCGCTTCCGCTCCGGTAGCTTCTCTTCGATCCTTCGGTGACGTTTCGTCGGCGGCCGACGATTGGGCAATCCGGGAAGAGGACACCCACCACCATGAAAGTCGAGAGGGGCCAAATGACCGCTCGCCAAAGAGCAATCGAGGCAATCTCCAACCAGAAGGTCGCCTCCACCCAGGACTACCTCGAGCACGCCGGCAAGGACATCTACGGCGAGTACGTGTTCCACGAGGCCGCCCAGCGCGAGTTCCTCTCCAAGCCCGTCTTCAAGAAGCTGCGCCGGACCATCGAAGGCCTCGAGCCGTTCGATCCGTCCATCGCCGACGCGGTCGCTCAGGGCGTGAAGGAGTGGGCCATGGCGCACGGCGCTACCCACTACACCCACTGGTTCGTGCCCATGACCGGTGGCAGCGCCGAAAAGCACGATTCCTTCCTCAGCCCCACCAGCGACGGCCAGACCATGGCCGAGTTCTCGGGCAAGGGCCTGGTCCAGGGCGAGCCAGACGCCAGCTCGTTCCCGTCAGGCGGCATGCGCTCCACCTTCGAGGCCCGCGGCTACACCGCCTGGGACGTCACGAGCCCGATCTTCCTGCAGGTCGAGCCGAACGGCGTGACCCTGACGATCCCCACGGCCTTCGTGTCCTACACGGGCGAGGCCCTCGACCACAAGCTGCCCTTGCTGCGCTCGCAGGAGGCCCTGGGCAAGCAGGCCATGCGCGTGCTCAAGTGGTTCGGCAACACCACCGCGAGCCGCGTCCTCACCAGCATCGGACCCGAGCAGGAGTACTTCCTGGTCGACCGCCGCCTGGCCGAGCAGCGCCCGGACCTCATCCTCACCGGCCGCACCCTCTTCGGCGCTCCCTCGCCCAAGGGCCAGGAGCTCGAGGACCAGTACCTCGGCACCATCCGCGAGCGCATGCTCGCGTTCATGATGGACCTCGATCGCGAGCTCTGGCGCCTGGGCATCCCCTCCAAGACCCGTCACAATGAGGTGGCGCCCGCCCAATTCGAGATGGCCCCGGTCTACGAGCCAACGTCCGTCGGCTCCGACCACAACATGGTCGTCCTGAGCATGATGAGGCGCCTCGCCCGCCAGCACGACCTCATGTTTCTGTCCCACGAGAAGCCCTTCGCGGGCATCAACGGTTCGGGCAAGCACAACAACTGGTCGATGGGCACCGATGAGGGCGAGAATCTTCTCGACCCCGGCCACAACCCGCACGACAACGCTCAGTTCCTGGCTTTCCTGGCCGCCATCATCCGGGCTGTCAACGTGCACGCGGACCTTCTCCGCGCCGGCGTCGCCGATGCCGGCAACGACCATCGCCTGGGTGCCAACGAAGCACCTCCGGCCATCGTCTCAGTGTTCCTCGGCGCCCAGCTCGAAGACGTCGTGGAGCAGCTCGAAAAGGGCGGCGCCTCCACATCCAAGACCGGCGGATCCCTGGAACTCGGCGTTACCACGCTGCCGGTGCTCCCCAAGGACGCCACCGACCGCAACCGCACCTCGCCGTTCGCCTTCACCGGCAATAAGTTCGAGTTCCGAGCGGTTGGGTCTTCGGCCCCGATCTACTGGCCTCAGACCGTTCTGAACACTGCCGTGGCGGATTCGCTCGAGCAGCTCGCCGACGAGCTCGAGAAGCTCGAGCCCTGCGATTTCGTGGGTCTGACGGGAATCCTGTCGGCGATCGTCCGGAACAACAAGCAGGTCCTGTTTGAGGGCAACAACTACGCCGAGGAATGGCACGCGGAGGCCGCCAGGCGCGGCCTGCCCAACAACCGGAGCACCGTCGACGCGCTGCCGGCACTTGCGACCGAGAAGGCGAAAAGGGTGTTCGCGAGGTTCGGCGTTCTGTCCGAGCGCGAGCTGGCCTCCCGGGTCGAGATCAGCTGGGAGCGCTACGTCAAGGTCTCGAACATCGAAGCCAGCTGCGCCCTGGATATGGCAAAGACGATGATCCTGCCGGCGGTCGCAAGGTACCTGGACGAGCTCTCAGGTGCCGGCGGGTCGAAGGGCATCGCCGCCGTCGCCGCCAGGGTGACCGCACTGGCCGACCAGCTCGTCGACGCCATCCACGCCCTTGAGAAGGCTCAGCACGCCGCCCACGAGGCCGATTCGGTGCACGCCGAAGCCAGGGCTTTCAAGGATCGAGTCATCCCGGCCCAGAACGACCTTCGGGCCGTGGCCGACGAGCTCGAGACGCTGGTGTCCGACGAACTCTGGCCGCTCCCGAAGTACCGCGAGCTGCTGTTCCAGTACTAGGCGATCGAGTTCGGAGCCGCCTCATCCCGGCGACCTTCTCGCGCCAACCCGCTCGCCCGGTTCCCTGGGCGGTACGTTGCGGCCGCCCGGCTGCGGCCGCAGGCGCGCTACCTGGCCGCGGCTCCGCCGGCCGCTCGGGCCGCGGCCGCAGGCGCGCTACCTGGCTGCGGCTCCGCCGGCCGCCCGGGCCGCGGCGAGCCCCAGCTCGAAGTCCTCGCGCAGGTCATCGACGTCCTCGAGGCCCACCGAGCAACGCAGCAGCCCCGGCGCGATGCCGGCCGCCTTGAGAGCAGCCGCGTCCAGCTGGCGGTGGGTGGTGGACGGCGGATGGGTTGTGATCGTTCGAACGGCGCCGAGCGAGGCCGTTCGTTCGGCCACCCGCATCGCATCCAGGAAGGCGCGACCCGCCTCGCGCCCGCCGCTCAGCTCGAAGGCGAGCATGCCGCCGAAAACGTCGAGCTGCCGGACCGCGACGTCGTGGCCTGGGTCTCCCGGCAATCCGGGGTAGTAGACGCGTTCGACGATGTCCTGGCCCTGCAGCCAGGCCGCCAGCTCGAGAGCCGTCTGGCTGTGCCGCTCCATTCGGAGGGCAAGGGTCGGTAGACCGCGCAGAACCAGGAACGCCGCCAGGGGCGCGAGGGCTCCGCCCACGTCCACCAGGATCGGGCGAATGGCATCGACTCGTTCGCGGCTGCCGACTACGACGCCGGCCAGCACGTCGGCGTGACCGGAGAGGTACTTCGTCGCGGAGTGCATCACCAGGTCCGCGCCTCGCTCGATCGGCCGGCAGGCATACGGCGACGCGAAAGTATTGTCGACGAGGAGCAGCGCCCGCCGTCGATGCGCGATCTCGGCCAGGGCGCCGATGTCGGACACGACAATCGTCGGGTTCGAGACGGTCTCGACATAGAGCACCGGCGCGTCGGTTCGGGCCAGGGCGGCGTCGACCGCGGCGTGGTCGGTCGGGTCGACGAACTCGGTAGCGATGCCCAGGTCGGCCAGGACCCGCGACATCAGATCGCGAGTGGTGCCGTACAGGGCCTGCGTCGCGACGATCGTCTGCCCTGCGTGGACGGTCGACAGGATCGCGGCATGGATGGCGGACATGCCGCTGGCGAAGGCGAGCCCGGCTTCCGCGCCTTCCAGCTCCGCCACGGCGGCCGCCAGGGTCGCGGTCGTGGGATTGTCGATTCGGCTGTACGCGTAACCCGGCGTTATGCCGGTGAGGACGTCGCCGAGCTCGGCGGCGTCGTCGGTGGCAAACGCGGCCGCCTGGTAGATCGGGACGGCCGACGGGGTCTGGTGGACCTCCGGCGACCGCGTCGCAGCGAGAATTGCTCGGGTCGAGAAACGGGCCACGGGTAGATGCTAGCGGATGCGGGCGAGCGGCTCTCGCGCCATCCCATGCGCGGCCCTCGCGCCATCCCATGCGCGGCTCTCGCGCGATCCCACGCGGCGTCAGCGGTGCTCGCCGATGTCGGCCGGCCGGCCGTCCCTTTCGCGCGGAATCGGCCGGAAGCCCGGCGTCGACACCCCTTGCCAGCTCGGTGGGGGCGGCTGGGTGATTTCGCCGGGCTCGGCGTACCCGACGACACGGTTCTTGCCCAGGCGCTTGGACGAGTACATCGCCTCGTCCGCGGCGATCATCAACTCGTCGGAGGTCTCTCCATCCTCCGGATATGAGACGACGCCGATCGATAGAGATGTCGCTATTCGCCGCCTGCCCGACTCCACCACGAGCTCGCTGACCATCTGGCGAATCTTCTCGGCCGCCACGTACGCACCGCTCGACTCTGTCTCCGGCAACAGGGCCACGAACTCGTCGCCGCCGTACCTTGCCGCCACGTCGATCCCGCGCAGAGCGGCTCGAATGAGCTGGGCCACGGCCCGCAGGACCACGTCACCTTCGTAGTGACCGAATCGGTCGTTGATCGACTTGAGCCCGTCGAGGTCCATCATCAAGAGGCAGAAGCCGCGCTGGGATCGGCGGCTGCGTCGGATCTCGTGGTCGGTGGCGTTGAAGAAGAACGCCCGGTTGTAGAGGCCGGTCAGGGAGTCGACCGTGGAGAGCCGGATGGCCGCATCCCTGGTTTGACGCTGGGCACGGGCCACCACCATGCCCGAGTAGGCAAGCAGGAGAAGTACGGTCCAACTGATTCCGACTCGAGTAAGCGTGTCGGCATCCACCGGTTTCGACAGGGTCGCGAATGCGTAGACTCCCGCGGCCTCGACCATAAGGATCAGCGTGACCGTCGGGGAGGAGACCAGCACTGTTCCGCCGATGAGCACGGGAAGCAAGAAGAAGAACGGACTGGTCGTCCAACCCGTCAGCTCGGTGAGCATCGCCAGGAAGACGATCGCCACGCTGCCCTCCGCAACGATGCGGACGGTGCCAAAGCTGCCCGGTGGCCTCAGCTCGTGAACGATCAGGACGTAGGCGCCGGCAAGGAACAGCGTTGCGAAGATCTGCGGTTGGACTGATTGCCACTGCCCCCCGACCGAGACGATCAGGATCACGATCAGGATGAACCACCAGGCCACGATTCGGACCGCGCGGTTGTACGTGTCGACGGCGAAGCCGCCGCGAAGAACCTCGTCGACATCGTCGTCCGAGGGTCGAACGGTTCGTCTGGCGATCGCCCCGCCTCGGGCGCCCATCGTGGGCTCTCGCGCGAGCAAACGGACCGTCGACTGGGCGGATGGAACGGCCGCCGGCGCGGCTTCCTCGTCCTCGACGGGGCGCAGATCCATCGGCCTGCTCTCTATCTCCAGGAAGCGGCCGACAAGCGGGACATGCCCCATCAGGGCAGCCAGGATCAAAGCGGACATGACGGCCAGTGCGACCATGGCCGTCGCCAGGATCCACAAGACAAGTTCCATGGCTGTTCGAGCCCCGACTCGGGCGCGGCAGGCTTGTCGAACGCGCCGACCTCGGGTCCATGGTAATGCTCCAGGAGAGCGTGGATCGGCCGTTGGGCGGGTCCTGTTGACTCACGGCACCGCCTGGCCGATCGCGAGCAAGTACATGGGGCTGAGCCGATCCGGGTCACCACGGAAGGCTCTGACCGGGGCGTCGCCGGCGGTTGAACTGAGCCCTGCTGTCCTGGTCGGACATCGTCGACGGGCTTCGTCCGACGAGTCCGGCTCGTAACGCCCTCTTATTCGGCTCTCATCCAATCGAGTATTGAAGTTCCGGGCGGACCGGCGTACGTTGATGGCGTCTCGTCCGCGCCAGGGTTCTCCGGAGGCACGATGCAGGCAGCGACGGCGGCAAAAGGTTCGCGACTCGTTCGCGGTGAAGGCGGGACTGTCCCGTTCACGGCCGACCCGACTCGCGTTGCGTTCAACCTCGAATGGAGACCTCGCGCCGGGAACGTCAGCGGTGACACTCGAGCCGGCGCAGCCGCGCGGTAGGGTCCAATGCCCCGTGCCGCCATGTAATGTGCCGGGACCGGTGCCAGTGGCGCCGGCCTTCTGCTATCTGGGGTCCGCGAGCTCCAGGTAGTTGGCCCTGGCAATCGCGCCTAGGAAGCGCGCCGACGGCCTGGGGGTCCGCTCCTGCGTCACCCGATCGACGGCGACGAGGCCGAACTGCATGGCATAGCCGAGCGCCCACTCGAAGTTGTCGAAGGCGCTCCAGTGGATGTAGCCGCGCAGCGGGATGCCCTCGTCCAGGACCTCGTGAAGAGCCTTCAGGCCCTCGGTGATGAACTCGACGCGTTCCGCGTCATCGGCCGTGGCGATGCCATGCTCCGTGACCACGATCGGCTTGCCGGGCAGGAGCTGGGCGGCCCGACGAACCGTGGCGGCCACGGCCTGAGGCCGGAACTCGTAGCCCATCTGCGTTCGCCGGATCCCATCGCGGGCATCGACCGTGGGGTTGCCGCCGGTCTGGCGTCCGACCGTTCGCGACACCACCAGCCTTTCGATCGGATCGACCGCCAGGGCTGCCTTTGTCAGCCAGCCGACTGGTCGGGGCATGTCGAGCCGGGCGCGGGTGTAGGTCTGGACGCCGACGAAATCGTCGTCGTTCGACGCTTCGAGATAGATGTCCTCGCCCATGCGTCGGGCGAACTCCATCGCCGGTCGCCCGCCCGCGTTCGACTCCCACTCCTGCATCGAATGGGTCTGCCCGACCTGAGCGTCCGGGCGCAGCTCTTTGACGGCGGCGCGCGCCCGGCGATGACCCTCGATCAGGCCCCGCGCCGCCCGCTTCCAGTTGGCCAGGCCGTGAGTTCCCGGCGGGAAGCCCAGTGCGCCCATGTAGCCGCCGAAAGCGACGACGCCCGGCTCGTTGATCGTGCAGTACCAGTCGACCGACTCACCCAGCGCTTCGACGACGCGCCGGACGTACCGTTCGAAGAGGGCGGGCGTCGCCTCCGCCAGCCAGCCGCCCAGCTTCGCGACCCAGATCGGCAGCGTGAAGTGGTTGAGCGTGACCATCGGGACGAGCCCGGAGTTGCGGACGGCGGCGACCATGTCGCGGTAGTGCCCGACCTGGGCCTCGTCGAAGACACCCTCGCTCGGCTCGATGCGGGCCCACTCCACCGAGAAACGGTACGTGTTGAAGCCCAACCCGGCGAGCATCTCCGCGTCGCGACCGTAGCGGGTGTAGTGGTCAATGGCGGCGCCGCTCGGCTCCTTGCAGGGAGCGCCCGGCTTCAGTTCCCACTCCCACCAGTCGCTGTTCGAGTTGCCGCCCTCGACCTGGTGTGCCGCCGTGGCGGTTCCCCACAGGAACCCGGCAGGAAACGCAAGCGCCGTCATGACCCGCAGGATAGCGATTTCGGGCAGCGCGGCGCTGGTTCGTTCCTTGCAGGCGCCGCCTTGTCCCCGGCCGCGGCTTCCTCCCTCGCAGGCGCTGCCTGGTCAGGTCTCCGCGGCGAGGTCCTGCAGGGCCCGCTCGAAGGCCTGGCATGCGTTCCGGTCGAACAAAACGAAGATGACTCGCTCGGTCCCGTGGGCCCGGGTCAGCCCGTCACGTACGGCGCGCAGCGCGACGGCGGCAGCTTGATCGAGCGGGTAGCCGTAGACGCCGGCGCTGATCGCCGGGAAGGCGACGGACCGGGCGCCGGCCTGGTCCGCGAGGTGAGGCGACGTTCCGTACGCGGACGAGAGCAGCGCCTCCTCCCCGCCCCTGCCACCTCGCCAGATGGGCCCGACGGCGTGCACGACCCACCGCACACCGTGCTCGGCGAGCCGCCCAGGCCCGGTGATCACGGCGCTTCCGGTCGGGCAACCAGGGTAACGGGCCCGCAGCTCCGCCGCCATCTCCGGCCCTGCGGCTCGGTGAATCGCACCGTCCACGCCGCCACCACCGGCGAGCTCCCGGTTGGCGGCGTTCACGATCGCATCGGCCCGAACGGCCGTTATGTCGCCTGCCAGCAGCTCGATCCACGCGGGTCCGCCGGACTCCCTGGACACTTCGAGGCGGTTCACGCTCCCCATGGTCACCAGGTTAGGACAGTGGCTCCTGGGGCGCGACATCTTCCCGCGGCTCGGCCGATACTGGCGGCATGGACGAGAAGCCGCGTGTAGAGCCTGCTGACCGGGCCGAGTGGCGAGCCTGGCTGGAGGTCAATCACTGCACGTCCCACGGCGTCTGGCTGGTGACGCCGAAGCGGCGGACGGGGCCGTCCACCGTCTCCTACGATGAGGCTGTCGAGGAGGCCCTGTGCTTCGGCTGGATCGACGGCGCGGCGGGCCGGGCCGATGACGGGATGGGCGGGGTGGATGCGGACCGGTCGATGCAGTGGTTCGCGCCTCGGCGGCCAAAGAGCACCTGGGCCAGGACCAACAAGGAGCGCGTCGCCAGGCTGGAGGCTGCCGGTCTGATGGCGGAAGCCGGCCGCCGGGCCGTGGAAATGGCTCGCGCCAGCGGGTCGTGGGAGTCGCTCGACGCCATCGACGCGTTGGTCGTGCCCGACGATCTGGCCGGTGCTCTGGCCGGGCGGCCCGGGGCCCGCGAGCACTTCGACGCTAGTTCCGTCTCGGTCCGGAGGAGTGCGCTCGCCTGGGTCTATCAGGCCAGGCGACCGGCAACGCGGGCGTCCCGCGTCGAACAGATCGCCGCCATCGCGGGGCGGGGCGAGCCGATATCGAACCTCTGGCGCCGGGACTGACCAAACCCGAATCGGCCCGGCCGCGCCCGGCCAAACCCGAATCGGCCCGGCCGCGCCCGGCCAAACTCGAATCGGCCCGGCTGCGCCCGGCCGCGGGCTTCCCTGGCCGCATGCCGGCTATTGCCGCCGGCCATGCTTCGTGGCGGGCCGGCCAAGGCCGCCGGTCGGCCCTCAGGCGTTCTTGGCCTTGATCAATGCAGCCTCGAGGCTCGCGACCTTATCGAGCAGGTCGTTGATCGCGTGATCCTGCTCGATCAGGTGCGCCTGGATCTGCCCCGCCTCGTGGAACGTGGCATCGGCATCCTGGTAGGTCATGTCGGCCCGCTTGTCGGAGGCCCGGGAGAGGATGTTCTGGCCGACCATGATGACCGACAGCATGACCAGCTGGATGAACGTCTGGCTGACCCACTGGATCAGCAGAAGCGGGCTACCGGTGGCCGACGGCAGCGCGACGAGCGCAAGGAGCGCGAAGGCATAGGCGCACCACATCGTTCCTACGACCGTGGTGAGAATCAGGGCGACCCGGCCGTTGAACCCGACGTGCTCGTCGGTCGTCTTCGGTGGCCCCGACTCCTTGCGCTTGGCGATGCGGGGGTGCGGGACGTGTTCGAAACTGATGCTCATTGCTTCTCTCCTGACGGGCAAACGCGACCGAACAAGCCGAGGCTGGACCTCGCGCGGCCGTACCCGGGCAGAGCCCGCGCCGGCTCACGATCGTGCCCGAATGTTCCCGTATCCGAGGGCTGGCGTCCACACAGGTGTCCCTCGTCCCATTGCCGGCGGACCGTCAGCTGGCGTCGTGCGGCTCGCGCCCCCAGACGTGGCCCAGGATCGCCACGGTCCCGTACGGGGTCGACTTCCCTCAGATGCCGCTGGGAGTCAATCGCGGAAGCGAATGGCAGGTCGGAGTGGTCGGGGCGGTGGGATTCGAACCCACGATCTCGTGCTCCCAAAGCACGTGCGTTAGCCACTACGCTACACCCCGAGGACGTGAATGATACGGTGCTCGGGCGGTCTACGGTCGGCTGACGAACGATCAAGCGGCTCCCACGGCACGCGCGCCAGCCACAGCGGAATAGCCCCGAGCGCGAGAATCATACGGAGACGGGCAGCCGGGTCGGCGCGCGTAGCCCCGGTCAGAACCCCAGGTCGGCCAGGACGCGATGCATCCGCCGGGCAGCCCTGCCGCGGTGGGAGATGCGGTTCTTGGCCTCGGCCGTCCACTCTCCCAGCGTGCGGCCGCCGGGCCGTTCGACGGATGGCTCGAAGATCGGGTCGTAACCGAAGCCGCCGGCGCCCTTCGGTGCTCCTGCGATCCGGCCCTCGAGCGTGCCGTGGGCCAGCTTGACCGGTATCCCGCCCCGCGGCCCGCGAAGTTCCGGCAGGGCGAGTGCCAGGACGCATCGATAGCGGGCTCCGCGCCGCGATGCCTCCAGCCCGTCGAGGGCGCCGAGCAGCTTGACGTTGTTCTGCTCGTCCGTTGCGTTCTCCCCGGCATACCGCCGCGTGCGAACGCCCGGGCCGCCGCCCAGCGCGTCCACCTCGAGGCCGGAATCGTCGGCCAGGGTGGGCAGACCCGACAGGGCGGCGAAGAAGCGTGCCTTCTTCGAAGCGTTGGCCTCGAACGTCTCGCCGTCCTCGACGGCCTCGACCAGGATCCCCGCGTCTTCGAGGTCGATCAGCCGGGCCTTGAGGCCCAGCAACTCGCGGAGCTCGCGAAGCTTGTGCTCCGAGCGCGTGGCTATCAGCAGGCGCGACCGACCGGGCGGCCCGTTCGATCCCTGAGACGCCACCTGGTCTGGCGTTCGCACCCTAGCCCTTGACCGAGGCGATCGCCTCGGCCTGAGCCGCGAACAGCCGCTCCAGGCCGCCGGCCGCCAGGTCGAGCATGCGGTCGACGTCCGACCGGTCGAACGACTTGCCTTCGGCCGTGCCCTGCAGCTCCACGTACCGGCCGGCATCCGTGGCTACGACGTTGAAGTCCACCTCGGCCTTCGAATCCTCCGAGTAGTCGAGATCGAGGCAGGTGACGCCGTTGACGATGCCGACGCTGACGGCGGCTACCCGCCCGAGCAGGCAGCGCTCCATCCCATAGGTGCGCAGAGCCGCAGCCAGGGCCACCCAGCCGCCGGTGATCGACGCGGTGCGCGTGCCGCCGTCGGCGTTAATCACGTCGCAGTCGACCGTGATCGTGCGCTCGCCCAGCCTGGCCATGTCCACGATGCCGCGAAGCGACCGACCGACCAGCCGCTGGATCTCGTACGTTCGGCCACCGAGCCTGCCCTTGGCGGCCTCGCGTATGTTTCGCTCGCTCGTGGCGCGCGGCAGCATGCTGTATTCGGCCGTCACCCAGCCCGTGCCCTTGCCGCGGAGGTGAGGCGGAATCTTGTCCTCGATGGTGGCCGCGCACAGGACTTCCGTGCCGCCGAGCTTTATCAGGCAGGACCCCTCGGCCCATTTCTGCACGCCCAGCGTGAACGTCGCCGGCCGCAGGTCGCCGGAAAGGCGGCCGTCGGTCCGCTGCAACGACTGAGCCCCGATCGTCATCGTGCTGCCTCCGCATCCGCCGCCGGGGGACGGCGCGCCGCCGTCGCGCGGTCCGCGGCCTCCGCTCGCGCCTCGGCCTTCGCAGCATCCCACAACTCGTCGAGTTCGGCGAAGGTCATATCTCGAAGCAGAACGTTGCGCTCGCGGGCCATCCGCTCCACGCGCCGGAACCGGTCGCGGAACTTGTCGGCCGCGGCCCGCAATGCCGCCTCCGCCTCGACGCCGTGGCGACGGGCGAGGTTCGTCACCACCAGCAGCAGGTCGCCCACTTCCTCGCGGCGCTGTTCGTCCGTCGTGGCCGATGCGAGCTCGGCCAGTTCCTCCTCGATCTTGGTCAGGATGCCGACGATCTCGGGCCAGTCGTAGCCGAGGTGGGCGGCCCGTTCCTGCATCTCCTGGGCGGCGGCAAGGGCGGGCATGGATCTCGAGATGCCGTCGAGAGCGCTGCGGACCTCGCCTTCGCCGGCGGCATCCGCCTGGTCCTCGCGCTCGGCCCGCTTGATCTGCTCCCACTGCCGGTTCACGTCCGACGCCGTGGCCACCTGCGCGTCGCCGAAGACGTGGGGGTGGCGGCGGACGATCTTCTGGCTGATCGTCTCCTCGACGTCGGTCAGGTCGAATACCCCGGCCTCCGCGGCCAGCTGGGCGTGGAGGACGATCTGGAGATACAGGTCGCCGAGCTCGCCCGCCAGCTCGAAGGACGCGCCCTCGTCGAGCGCGTCGTAGACCTCGTAAGCCTCCTCGAGCAGGTGCTTCTTCAGGGAGGCGTGGGTCTGCTCTCGGTCCCACGGGCAGCCGTCGGGTCGGCGCAGCCGGTCGCAGATCCACGGGAGGGCCCATGGGCTCGCCAGCGCTCGCTCGGGAGGTAGCGGCGGCAGAAACAAGGGTGTTGCCAGGGCCTCTTCGTCGAGGTGGCCGACGCTCGTGGTCTCGGCCAGGCCGATGCGGCCCACTGTGTGGTCGGCCGGATAGAGGCGTCTCAAGACCACTGCGGCTCCGCGCTCGGCCGACGCATGGCGGCCGGGCAGCGGCGGCTCCGGGGTCCGAGCCGCTTCCCCGGCTCGAAGCAGTGCCATGGGCACGAGAAGCAACGGCCGCGAGGGTTCGACCGGCGTGCTCGACAGCCGCTCCGGGGTGGCGATCTGAAGCCCGGCCGCCGGGTCGAGCCCCCAGCGGATCATGGCCTCGGCGACAAACGCGTCGAGCACTCAGTCCCGCTCGGCTACGGAGTGGGCGAGGCGGGAGCCATCGCGGTCAGCGCCGTCGAATCCTGCCAGACGAGCGCGTTCGCCTGGAACGCAGCGAGCCAGCGGGAGTAGACCACGCCCTTGAGCTTGGCCTGCTGCGTCGCGTCCGGAGTCCGGGTCTGCTGGTCGAGCACCTTGTAGATCCAGTAGCCGTTGGAGTCGGACACGATGTTGCTGACGCCGCCGACCGGGGTCTGCCAGATCGCGGCCTGCTGATCCGAGTTCAGCATGTAGGGCGAGACCCAACCCAGGTTGCCACCGGAGGCTGCGTCGGCCGCCTGCGACGCCTGCTCGGCCTCGGTGGCGAAGTCGGTTCCGGCGTTGATCATGAGCATCGCATCGGCAATGCGCTGATCCGGCGCCGGGCGCCGACCCTGGAACAGGACGACCACGTAGCCCTGACTGGGTTCCTGGATCGGATCGAGGACCGTGCCGGGAGTCAGGCTGGGGTCGAAGACCTTGGCCTGCACATTCGTCAGCCCGAGGCCCTGGGACCCGGCATTGGTCTGCGAGTTGAACAGGTCTGACGGGATCCAGGGGATGGAGCCCCCATAGGCGTCCCAGTTCGTGTCGTCGTTGACCGTGGTGTCGGCGGCCATCGAGGCGAACTTCGAGGGATCCGCCCGGAGTGTCGCCACGGCCGCATTGGCACGGCTCAGAGCGTCGGTCCAGGCGGGGTCCGTTGTGACCACGCTGGAGGCGTCCGACTCGCTGTGGTTCGGAGCAAAGACCATGATGCTGATCTTGACCTCGTCGCCGTCGCCGACCTGGCCGTAGCCGGGTCCTATCGCGATCTCCAGGACGTTGCGCTGGACGGTTGGGCCGGTTATGTACTTCGCCTCGATGGAGTTCTGGACCGCCTTCTGGGTGGCTTCCGCCTTAGCGTACGCCCGGTACGAACTGGAGCTGGAGGCGCTGTCGATCGCGCTCTGCCAGTTGGGGTCGACGAACGAGGGCAGGATGGTGGTGACGGTGGCGAAACGGTAGGCGCCGTCGGTTCCCTTGAAGACGGCCGTCACGTCGTTGGTCTTGGCCAGGGCGAAGATGGCGTCGGCCAGGTCCGGGTCGACGTTGAGCTGGTCCTTGGTCACGAGGCCGATGTCGCCGACGCTGTTGGTGGCGCCGGTTTGGGTGATGTTCGCCTCGGTGGCGACGGTGGCCCACGCCTTGCCGCCCTGGACCTCCTTGAGATAGCCGTCTGCCTTGGTCTGGGCCGCCGCGAGGTCGGCCGCCGTGGGAGAGCTGGCCGGAGGCGTGGCCTCCGGTTGCACTCCGATAATCATGACGTGGCGCATCTCGGGAATGGTGGCGTCGAGCTTGATCTGAGCGTCTACCTGCGCATCGGTGACCGTGATTCCGTTCTGCGACGCGTACTGCTCAATCTCCGCCTGGTTGATCAGCTCGGTCAGCGCGTTGCTGTAGATCTTCGACGGGTCCGTGTTGGTCTGGATCGTGCTCGACAACGTGCTGTAGTCGCTGCTGGTGATCTTCGCCTGGTTCCGCAGCGCCGAATAGTTCGCCAGCTGCTCGTTGTAGATCGCGACGTCCAGGTTCGCGCGGTCGCGGACCGCGTCCTTGCTGAAGACCTGGCCGTTGACGGCCCCGATCGGCGCCCAATGGTCGCTGTACCAGTTGGCGGCAAAGACCCCGCCCAGGAGGGCAAGCGCGCATGCGATGGCGAGCGTGAAGGCGATGGTGGTGTAGATGGCTCGACGGGTGTCGTCGCGGCGGGTTCGGCGACGCGTGGGCTTGGGAGCCGTTCTCGTGCGGAAAGTCATCTAGACGTCCTGGTGCGAGCATGGCCCGGCTTGATGCGCCGGGGTGACGGAGCCGTATGCTACCGCATTCCGCCTCCTGAAACGGCGAATGACGGAGCCGGAGCCGCCCGCATCCAGATCCGCTGCCTATGCTCCGGCCGTCCCCTTCGATCCTGGCCGACGCGAGCGGCGGATGAGGCGATCGACCACCGACCTGTAAACCTCGGCCTGGCGAGCCCAGCTCAACTCTTCTGCGCGCTGCCTGGTTCGATCGACGCGGGCTTCCCGGCCCGCGGCGTCGTCCACCAGGGCCAGGATCGAGGCCGCAAGCGACTCGGGATCGGCCGGCTCGTAGACCGAAAGAGTGTCGGGGGTGAAGTACCGCTCGACGGTCGGCAGGCGTGAGGCCACGACGGGCTTTCCCATCGCCGCGTACTCGAGCAGCTTCGTCGACAGGCTCAGGCCCGTAAATGGGTCCAGCCGGGTGGGAGCGACCCCGATGTCGCTCTCGGCCACGGCCCGCGGCACGGCCTCGATGGGGATGCGGCCCGGGAAGCTGACGCGATCGGCTATGCCGAGCTCGGCGGCCAGGGCCTCGAGACCCGGCCGGGCATCGCCACGGCCGTAGAACGTGGCAATCACGGGCACGTCCGTGCGGGAGCGGACGATCCCCGCGATCGCTCTCAGGGCCACGTCCAGCTCGTAAGTCGGAGTGAGAGCGCCCGTGTAGACGAGCCGGAGGGTCCCGTCGACCATGAACTCCCGACGGGGATGCGCGTTCGGATCGAAGAGGGCGAGGTCCGGGCTGTTGAGGACCACCGCCAGCCGCTCCGGCCGCACGCCGAAACCCCGAAGGCGCTCGGCCAGCGCCTCGTTGACGGTCATCACTTCGTCCGCGAAGGCGATCGACAGCGCCTCCTGAAGCCGCAGCAGCCCGTAGCTGATCGGGTTCGCCGCCTTCGGGAACCGGCTCCGGAAGAACTCCGGCATCGCCTCGTGAAGATCGAGCAGCACCGGAACGCCGGCCATCTTGAGCGGCAGGGCCGCGAACACCAGGTAGTCCGGGAGCGAGTGAACCTGGACCAGACCGTACCTACGGCGCCGGTGGGCGACGGTGGCGGCCCAGAGCGCCCGAGCCAGGAAGGAGCCGTACTCGGCCACGTATACGTGCAGCCCGGCGCCCTGGTGACGGCGCACCGGCAGACGCTTCAGGTTCACGCCGGCGAGCAGGCCGCTGGGCTGCTCACCTGGCCTGCGGAGGCCGTACACGTCCACCTCCCAGCCGGCTGCGACGAGCGCCTCGGCCTCGCGCCGAACGCGTGAATCTTCCTCGTAGTAGGCATGGACGATCATGCAGATCGGCCGGCGCGGGGCAGTCGCGGTCACTTCTCGAAGGCCTCGCCCGCGCCGGTGAGGGCCGACGCGATTCGCTCGGCGGCGCCCGGACCCACCAGGTACAGGTGCGACGCGCGGTAGGCGGCTTGCTCGGCCGTCCGAGCCAGGGGAGCCCGGGCTGCGAGTTCGCGGAGCGCCGCTTCGCGGTCGAGTCCGACCAGCACGGCCGAGCTGCCGCTGCCGCCGACCGTCTCGGGCCATTCCGTCGTCGTCCGAAGAACGAGACACGGAACTCCGAGCCAGGCCGATTCGCGCTGGATGCCGCCCGAGTCGGTAAGCACGGCGGCAGCGTGGAGCTGCAGCGCCAGTGACGTCCTGTAGCCCTGCGGCTCCACGATGAGCACGCCTTCGGGCAGGGCTATCCCCGCGGCGTCGAGGGCGGCGCGGGTGCCAGGGTGGAGGGCCAGCACCACGGGCCGCCCCGGTTCGGCGACGGCGCCCAGCAGGGCCGACCATCTCGCCATCGCGTTCGGATCGCGATTCTCCGCCCGGTGGACCGTGGCGTAGAGGAACCTTCCCGGGGAAACCGCCACTCCGAGGCCGAGGCCTATGGTCGCGAGCACGGCCGGGTTGCGCACCTCCTCGATCACGCGGGTCGCAAGGTCGAGCATCAGGTCGCCGACCTCCAGCACCCCGGAGGTGATCCCCTCGGCGGCGAGGTTCGACACCGCCGCCGGCGTGGGGGCGAAGAGCCAGCGCGACACGTGGTCGGCGACGACGCGGTTCAGCTCCTCGGGCATGCGCCGGTCGAAGCTGCGCAGGCCCGCCTCGACGTGAGCCACCGGGATCCCCAGCTTGGCCGCGGCCAGGGCCCCGGCGAGAGTGGAGTTGGTGTCGCCGTAGACCAGGACCGCGTCGGCATTGGCGTCGCCGAGCAGCGGCTCCAGGGCGATGAGCAGCCGGCCGGTCTGATCGCCGTGGCCGCCGCCCCCGATCCCAAGCGAGTGATCGGGCCGGGTCAGTCCCAGCTCCTCGAAGAAGTTGCCGGCCATGGCATCGTCGTAGTGCTGGCCCGTGTCCACGAACACCTCGCGGTGGTGGCGCCGCAAAGCGGGCTGAAGCGCGGCGGCCTTGATCAGCTGAGGTCGCGTACCGACGACGCTGACGATCCGCACCGTCGGCCGCCCCTTACCGGGGGGCGCCCGGCGCGCTGGCCGGCCGGCGCCTCGTGGCGGCTTGAACGCCGATGCCCAGGTAGTGGACCCCCGCAGGCAGGTCGATCCCGCGCAGGCTGTTGCGTCCGTCGAGGATCACCTCCAGCCTGGGAAACAGTGAGAAGTCGATCTCGCCCCAGAGCCTGTCCGCGGTCTGGGTAACGATCGCCCGAAGCGGCGCCGGCTGTCCCCACTGATACGGCGTGGCGCAGGAGCGCTCGATCTCCTCGGCCGACAGGAGCGGGTCGTAGGCCACCACGTCGGCGCCGTGAAACGACAGCCGCTCGATCAACGGCAGGGCGCGCGAATAAGCCAGCTCCTTGACGTTCTCACGGTAGGTCAGACCCAGCACGAGGACCGGCACGCCATCCAGGCCCCCGAGAAACGACTCCAGGGACTTGATGGCTGCCCCGACCTGGCCGTCGTTGGTCCGGCGCGAGACCGCCACGACCTCCAGGTCGGGGGCACGGCTCAGGAGGAGGTGAGGGTAGACCGGGATGCAGTGGCCCCCGACGCCGATGCCGGGCTGATGGATGTGCGAGTACGGCTGGCTGTTGGCGCCGTCGATGACCTCTTGGACATCGACGCCCACGCGGTCGGCGTAGCGGGCGAAGTCGTTGGCCAGGGCGATGTTGACGTCGCGGTAGGTCGTGTCGGCAATCTTGCTGAACTCGGCCGCCTCGGCGCAGCTCATGGCCACGATCTCGGCGTCGAGAACCGAGTCGTAGAAGTTCGCCGCCCGCCGCCCCGATTCGGGGCCGATACCGCCGACCAGCTTGGGATACGTCGAGAGGTTGGCGAAGACGGCGCCCGAGTAGAGACGTTCCGGGGAGAACGCGACGAAGAAGTCCGCGTCGGCTTTCAGGCCCGTGGCGACCTCGAGCCTGGGTGCGAAGCGACCGCGGGTGTCGCCGACCGGGAGAGTGGTCTCGAAGATGACGGTGACGCCGGCGTGGATGCCGCCGGCGATAGAGTCCACGGCCGAGTCCATGTACCGATAGTCGGGCTGCTGGCCTTCGTCGAGCATGACCGGCACGATCAGTACGGCCACGTCCGCTTCGCGAACTGCCGCCGCAGCATCGGCCGTGGCGCTCAGGCGGCCCTCAGCGTGAGCCTGGGCCACTCCCTCGGCCAGGCCTGGCTCCTGGGTCACCTGGGACCGCCCTTCGTTGATCGCGGCCACGACCTCGGGATTGACGTCGACGGCGGTCACGCTCCAGCCGTGGCGGGCGAACTGAACGGCCAGCGGCAGGCCCATCTTGCCGGCACCCACAACTACGGCCCGGCCGACCGTGCCGGGCTCTCCGGTCCAGGGGCTGACGACTTGCGGCTTTCCGTGAAGGCAGGGGTTGATGGGCGGATTGATCGACCCGCCGAGGAGGCTGACGACGTGCGAAGGTCGGGCGACGATGGTCATTCGGCTGCAAGCCTCGAAGGAAGGTCGGATAGATCGATGGGGCGGCGTTCGGACGCGGCAGTCAGCAAAGCGTTGGCGATGGCGACGGCCCAGAGACCGTCCTCGCCGTCCACGTAGGGCCGATCTCCGGTCCTCAACACGCGCACGAATTCGTCGAGCTGGGCACGCAGCGGCTCGACGTTCTCGATCGGGATCTCGGCAACATCGCCGGCGAAGGTGGTGGCGTAGCCGTCGATCATCTGGGGCTGCTCGACGTTCGCGCGAGTGAAGGTCAGCTTCTGGGTCAGGTAGTCGAGCTCGAACATGCCCTCTTCGCCGACGGCCACGAGGCTGCGGCGCTTCGCCGGCGTGAGCCAGTCGACGTCCAGGAACCCGATGCCGCCCGACGGGAAGTGCATCAGCCCGAAGGTCAGATCCTCGTGGCTGGCGTGAAGTCGCTGGGCCGTCTCGGCGTAGACGCGGACGGGCCGCTCGCCGGCGATCCAGGAGAGCATGTCGACGTCGTGCGTGCCCAGGTCCACCGTGACCCCGACATCGCGGATACGGGCCGGGAATGGGCCGGAACGTCGGCTGGTGATCGCGTAGATCGTGGACAGCCAGCCGGCGCGCAGAAGGCGCCCCATCTCGAGGACGGCCGGGTTGTACCGCTCCACGTGCCCGACCTGGACGCGGACGTTGCGTCTTCGGGCGGCGGTCACAATGTCCAGCGCATCTTGAACGGTAGCCGCCAGCGGCTTCTCGACCAGGACGCACAGGCCGCGCTCGATGGCCGCCAGGGCAAGGGCGAGGTGGGCAGTTGTGGGAGCCGCCAGCACGACGCCGTCGAGATCGGCCCGGGCGATCATCGCCAGCGGATCGGCGAAGCCGTTCGCCCCGGTCTGGGCGGTTGCCGCTTCGAGTGCCGCAGGATCGGTGTCCGCAACCGCGGCGAGCGTCGTGTCCGGGTGGTTGGAGATGACTCGAAGATGGTTCCGGCCCATCGAGCCAAGCCCGGCCAGGCCGAGTCGCAACTGCTCGGTCACGAGCGGTTGCCGGAGCCGACGGTGCGGCGGACGACTGCGGCTCGGAGAGCTTCCACGACCTGCTGCTGTTCGGCTTCGGTCAGGCCGGGATACATGGGTAGAGACATGCTTCCAGCCGCGGCCGCATCTGTATTGGGCAGGTCTGCTTCGATGCCCAGCTCCATCACGTAGGCCTGGCGGTGGCATGGAATCGGGTAGTAGATGCCGCAGATGACACCCGCGTCCCTCATCTCCGCCACGATCTCATCGCGGGCCGGGCCGACGCCGATGGTGTACTGGTGGAAAACATGCGTTCGGCCCTCGGGCCGGGCCGGCAGCTGCACCGGCAGGTCGGCGAAGGCTTCGTCGTAGCGCTTCGCGATGGCCTGCCGTCGGGCTGTGTTCCGCTCCAGCTTGGCGAGCTGGACCAGGCCAATGGCCGCGGCGATGTCGGTCATGCGGAAGTTGTAGCCGAGGATCTCGTGGCGGTAGCGCTCCCGCATTCCCTGGTTGCGATAGAGCCTGACCCAGTCGGCCAGCCGGTCGTCGTTCGTGGTCACGAAGCCACCCTCACCGGTGGTCATGTTCTTCGTGCCGTACAGGCTGAAGGCTCCGTAACCGAAGCTGCCCGCGCGACGGCCGCGATAGAGGGCGCCATGGGCCTGGCAGGCGTCCTCGACCACGGTCAGGCCATGGCGGTCGGCGATGGCCTGAATGGCATCCATGTCGGGGATGACGCCGAAGAGGCTGACCGGGCAGATCGCCCGGGTCCTGGGCGTGATGGCAGCCTCGATCCGACCCGCGTCCATCAGGTAGGTATCCGGCTCGATGTCCACGAAGACGGGCCTGGCCCCCGTGAACAGGATCGAGCTGACGGTGGCGTTGAAGGTGTGGGACACGGTGATGACCTCATCGCCGGGACCGAGACCCAGCCCGGCGAAGATCGACATCAGGGCGACGGTGCCGTTCGAGGTGGCGATCGCATGCTTGCAGCCACAGAAAGCCGCCCAGCGCTCCTCCAGCTCGGCCACCTTCCGGCCCCCGGCGATCATGCCGCTGTTCAGGACCTCTGTGACGGCGGCGACCTCCTCGGGGCCGAGATCGGGGCGGGCAGGCGGGATCATGCTGAGGCTCCTGTGCTCGATGCCGGCTGCTCAACGAGCGAGCCGGTTTCGGGGTTGAAGGCAAACACGCGGCCGCATCGCTTGCATGCAAGGGTGGCGGTTGTCGAAGGATCGGATGCGGCGCTGGCACCCGTCTGGTCGGTGACTCGGCCCCCGCAGGCGCACACCCAGCCCAGGCGGCGGGCCGGATTCCCAGCTACGAGGGCGTAGTCGGGAACGTCGCGGGTGACTACTGCGCCGGCGCCAACGGTTGCGAACCGGCCGACCCTGACGCCGGCGACGACCACGGCGCCTGCGCCGATGGAGCAACCGTCGGCAAGGTCGATCGGGCTGAGGGTCCAGTCGCCGGCGCGGGCCAGTTCGCCGGTCGCGGTGACGGCACGCGGGTAGCGATCGTTGGTGAGGATGGCGCCGGGGCCGATGAAGACCCCGTTTCCGACCGTTACGCCGTGGTAGACGAGAGCCCCGTTTTGCACCTTGACCCTGTCCCCGAGCCGAACGCCCTCGTCGATGAAGGCGTCGCGACCGATGACGCACTCGACCCCGAGGCTGGCGCCATTGCGCAGGACGGCTCGATTCCAGACGCTGGTTCGGGCGCCGACGCGGACGTCGGCCTCGATCTCAGCGGACGCATGAACTCTCGCCGTGGGGTCGATCACGAGGAACTCCTGTGGCGGATCCGAGTTGGCGGAGGGTCCTCGGGACGCCGCTCAGCCGGCAGCAGAGTATAGCGGACGGCCCCCGCAGGGGCCCGCTCGGCTTTCCCGGCGAGGGCCACGCCGCCCTCCGGCCGGTCCGCCCGGCGGTCGTCCAACTACGCTATCCGCGGCGGCGCCGGGAGAGCAGGCCGATCGCGATTCCCAGGGCCGCCCCGGCGGCAAGCGCGCCGCGCCAGTCGAGCACGGTTCGAACATCGCCTTCGACTTTGCGAGCGAGCACCAGGAAGGCACCGCTCGCTTTCTCGAAGGTGACGTTGCCGGCGACAACCGTCTGAGCGCCTCCCTGTCGGATCCACACGTCTCGAGCGAGCACCGCCCTGGCAGCCCCTTGTTTCACTGACACCTCGCCGCCGACCGCGACGCCGATCGTGCCGAGTTCCACGGAAACCCGTTCGCCGCGAGCGAAGCCGATGCCCCCCATCCGGACGGCGATGTCATCCCCCTCGGCCCGACCGATACCACCCATCGAAACGGTGATGTCCTCGGCCGATGCGGCGCCGATGCCGCCCTGGGTGACGCTGATCGAGTCAGCCTCGACTTCGCCGGCTCCCCCTTGCCTGATCGTGACGGTGGTGGCCTGGATTCGAGGGGCTTCCGAATCGTCCTTGCCGCCGCCAGCCGCAACGGCCCGGCCCCCCGACGCCTCACCCGGAGCGGGTGCCGGCGCGGAGGCGGGAACTGGCGTCCCCGAGACGGTCCGCCGTCGCGGTCGCTTGGGTCCCGCCACCTCGGAGGCCGTGGTGGCTCTCCTGGCACGTGGCCGTGCTTCGGCGGCCGGCCGCCCGGCTGCCTGGTTGCCCGACTCCTCGCTCATCGCATCGTTCTCCGTTCCTGGTCGGCCGCGCGGCCCGGGACCGGCCGCCGACCGTGACCCGTGCCAGCCTACAGCGAACGGGCGCACCTGCGCGCGGCTCGCCGAACCGGGCCCTTCTGGGGAGGGTTACTTGCAGCAGCCGCCCGCGTCCAGGATCAGTTGCGCCGTTTGGCTACCGGGGGCGACGTGGATCAGCTGCACGGAACCGTCGCTGGATAGAGGCACCGTCAAGCCATCGGCGCGGTTGTCGCCGCACGGGAAGTTCAGGTTCGAGAATTGCGTACAAGCACTCATGGTCGGCCCGAAAGCGGCGAATCGAGCTCCTCAACACCGGCTCGGCGTTACTGCCTGCAGTCCCCTGACTCAATGCGGTGGCCTCAGACTCGCTCCAATGATGGTCAGGTACTCGGCCGATGCGTCCTGCCAGGGCCGTAGCGGTCCGTTGGGGAGGGGCGTTGGCTCGAGCACTCCCCACCGGGGTGGGTTTGAAGGCCGCGGCCATCGGGCGAGCGGTACCTCAGTGGTGGCGACATCAACGCCGCCGAGGCGCAGTATCCGGCGCGCCCACTCGGCACGGGAAGCATGCCCGGAGTTGACGATGTGGTGGATTCCGGCAGGGCTTCGGCCGCCGGGCCGGCTCCACTCGGCAATGAGAGCGACCATCGCGCCGGCAAGGTCGGAGGCGTAGGTCGGGCAGCCGACCTCGTCCGCGACCAGGCTCAGGGGCTGTCCGGCCGCCGCGGCCCTGGTTGCCGCAGCCAGGATCTTCTGCGGGAAGTCCGCTCCGGGGGGGCCGAAGAGCCAGGCGGTCCGGACGATGGCCAGGGCCGGAAGGTCAGGCTCGCCCTCGTGACCCGGCCGCAAGGCTGCCGCCGCGAACTCCTCGCCGGTCGCGCCGTAAGCCTCTCGGGCCGCCAGCTCGCCGGCCAGCTTGGCTGTGCCGTACGGGTTCGGCGGGTTCGGGAGATCGGTCGGGCCGTAAGCCAAACCGTCGGTCCGAAGTCCGTCGAAGACCTCGTTTGTCGACACCACGATGAGCGCGGCCCCGGATCGGGCGCAGGCCTCGGCCATCTCGCCGGTGGCTACGCCGTTACGGCGCATCGCCAGGGCGGGATCCTCGGCGCAGCCGTCCACGTCGGTCCAGGCTGCCGTGTGGACCACCACGTCGGGTCGCCAGGCGGAGACCAACCGCCGGGCCGACAGGGGGTCGTCGAGATCGTGATCGGGCAGGTCCCAGGCCAGCACCTGCGTGGCCAGTGGCGAATCCGCCAGCGCCCTGATGACGGCGCTGCCCAGCCGTCCGCCGGAGCCGGTTACGGCGACGCGCATCAGTCAGAGGGCTCGTTCACGTGGCTGCGCGCGAGTTGGCCAGGCGAGCGTCGTACTGGCGACGGTAGTAGTCGTCCCACTCGCCGGACTTGATGGGACGCCACCATTCCTGGTTCTCCCGATACCATCCGACGGTCGCTGCCAGACCGTCATCGAAGCTCATCCTGTTCGTCCAGCCCAGGGCCGCGAGCTTGGAGCCGTCCATGGCGTAGCGGCGATCGTGGCCCGGCCGATCCTCGACCAGGCGAACCAGCGACCACGGCTTGCCGAGTCGGTCCAGCAGACCAGCCACGACTTCCCGGTTGGTGCGCTCGTTGTTGCTGGAGACGTTGTAGGTCTCGCCCGCCGCGCCGTGCTCGAGGACGTGGCCGATGGCCCCGGCATGGTCCGACACGTACAGCCAGTCCCGTCGCTGCAAGCCATCGCCGTAGAGGGGTAGCTGGAGGTCGTCGATGGCGTTGGTGATGAAGAGGGGGATCAGCTTCTCGGGGTGCTGGTACGGCCCGTAGGTGTTGGCGCCGCGAGTCACCACCACGTCGAGGCCGTACGTTACGAAGTAGGAGTGGCAGAGCAGCTCGCCCGCGGCCTTGGCAGCGGAGTAGGGGGAGCGTGGCTCGAGCCGATCGCCCTCGCGGCTTGCGCCCGTTTCGATGGATCCGTAGACCTCGTCCGTGGAAACCTGGAGAAACCTTGGCGTGACCGGTCGCTCCCCCCTCGCGGCTCGCCCTTGCTCCACGCGGCACGCCTCCAGCAGGACGTGGACGCCCATCACGTCGGTGCGGAGGAACGCTTCCGGATCGACGATCGATCGATCGACATGGGACTCCGCCGCGAAGTTGACGACCGCATCTGCCTCGGCCACGAGCGGCGCCACGGCCCCCGCGTCGGCGATGTCGCCGACGACGAAACGAAAGCGGGCGGCCTGTTCGGGGTCTGCCTCAACCGAGGCCAGGTTGGCCCGGTTGCCCGCGTAGGTCAGCTTGTCGATGACGGTGATGTGGCTGCCGTCGCGCCGAGCCAGTGTGTCCCGGACGAAACATGAGCCGATGAAACCCGCTCCTCCGGTCACCAGCAGGTTGCCGAACCGAGGGTGGCTCGCGTCGTTCACCCGGCCGGCCTGGGTGGCGGGCCGGCGAGCCGGCCGGCGCGGGATTCCCGCTCGGCCAGCTCGGCCGCTCGGATGAGCGATGTCACCGTTCCGGCATCGGTCCACAAGCCGTCGAACTTCCGGGTGAAGAGGCGGTCGGGCAGGTAATGGTTGAGCAGGTCCGTGATCTCCAGCTCACCGCGGCGCGACGGCACGAGGTGATCCACGATCGCAAACGCATCCGGCCTCAGGAAGTACACCCCTA
>JBEKVD010000039.1:0-27761 GCA_049514315.1 Candidatus Limnocylindrales bacterium
GTCGGATTGACCGGCTCGGGCAGACCGTAGTACTTGAACGGACCCATTGCGCCGATGTGGCTGTGCGCGTCGAAGATCTTCCGGTTGACTTTCTCCATGCGGACCCTCCAATGGGACGCAATTGATAGCGCGGCCGATCCAACGGTTATCAGGATCGGGCCGGGACGCCGGCAACAGGACCCGGGGCACCGTTGATCGGAGCCTGGGCTCGGGGAATTCGCTGCCGGGCCCTCTCGGGGGCTCGTGCTGGCCCTGTCTGCAGTCCCCCCGGGGCCTCCTCGGAGCCGGAGGGCACCAATCGTGGCCGCACCTGGGAGCGTCCTCACGGGGGCGCAACTGACCAGCGTGTTGGCCTGTATGGCCTGGGCTGAGGATACTCCTGGGGACCGGGAAAGTGAAGTCATCCGCCCGCACCGGATCGGCTCGACTCGGGATTCTCGTCGCGCGCGGAATCGCCGCCGAAGCCTTCCAGCAGACGATGTCGGCAACGTCATTCGCCGGAGGATTCGGTCCGAAGTTCAGCTTTTTGAAAGGTTGCTCGGTTCACATTGGACCAGTAGTGGAAACCGAGGACGTCCGGGGGTCGTCCATCAGCGGATGAACCGAGGCAATTCGATGACGATAGTTGGAACGCACTCGGGCCCGATCTCGGGCAAGACGCATCTCCATCTCCTCCGCGAGAGCGCCTCGTCTCGAAACGGTCGATCGGCGATGCCACCCCCGGTTGAGCCGCGCGAACTGGCCGAAGCGGCGGCAGGCGACCCCGACTTCGATATCGAGGCCGCCATCCGGCCGTACCGCGGCGCCGGGCGGCCGGCCCCCCAGGTCGATGGCCGGTAGATTGCCGGCCGCCTACTTCACCAGGAGGTTGGCGGAAAAGGAATAGACCGTGACGCGGCGGTTCTCGTGCCGTTCGAGCGCGATCTGGACCAGCGCCGAAACGAGCTGGTCGAAGCGGACGCCCTCCTCTTCCCACAGGTAATACGACAGCGATCCGGGTGTCGTGTTTATCTCGTTGAGGAGTAGCTGCTGCTTCGACCGATCGTAGAGGAAGTCGACCCGGACGACGCCGCTCGCATCGATGGCTCGGAAAGCCTTTGCGGCCACCGATTGCACCTCGGCCGTCAGGGTTTCACCGATCGGCGCCGGCACGCGGCGGGCCAGACCGGCCATGCCGGCGCTCTGAGCTCCGCCGCGGCCGAGCTTCTTGCCACCGCGCTTGTACTTGTCGTCGAACGACAGAACCGACTCATACCCAACCGGCTGTTCGCAGGCCGAGACGCGCTCCGGCGGCCCCATGACCGAGCAGTTAATCTCGATGAAATCGATCAGCGCCGTCTCGACCAGGGCGCGGCCGTCGAGCTCGAGCGCGAGGTCGAGCGCATCCTTCAACGCCGGGCGATCGGCGCATCGCGAGACGCCGACGCTGCTGCCGAGAGCGACTGGCTTGACCATCGCCGGGTACCCATGCTTCGCTTCGGAGCGCGCCACGATCGAGTCCGCGTCGGACTCCCACTCCGCGCGCGAGATCTCCACGCAGTCCAGCGTGGGGATACCGGCCTGCTCGAGGATTCGCTTCGTCCGGACCTTGTCCATGGCGATGGCCGAGGCGTTCCTGGCCAGCAGGCCGCCCGAGGCTCCCGGATGGGACAGCAACTGCCGGACCGACCGGTCGGGGCTGAGGCTGACCCGGTGGACGTCCTTGAGCCCTGCCGCGTGGAACGTCTGCTCGCGAAAGAGGTCGAGGTTGTGGAGGCCCTCGCCCGCGTACCAGTCGCCCTGCTTGGTGATGTAGATCGGGAGGATCGGGAATCCGGCCTGGTCGAGCGCGTCCATCGTCTGGTGACCCGAGATGACGGACACCTCGTGCTCGACGGAGCGACCGCCGAACAGGACGGCGACGGTCGGTTTGGACATCGTGTTCCTCACTCCTCGTACAGGTCGGGCAGGTCATTCTCGAACAAAACGACGTCGCCCGGGAGAACGATGCCCTTCAGCGCGTCGAGGGCGTCGTTCAGGTTCTTCGTGGACACCAGGCGCTCGGCCGCGAACCCGCGCCCTTCGAGCCCTCGCCTGATGGGGGCCGTCAGGCGAGGGCCCACCAGGATCACGAAGTCGCAAACGTCGGCCGCCCTGGCTCCGAGCTTTTCGTTCCAGGCATCCTGCTCGCCGCCAAGCTCGACCATGCCGGGCGTCACCAGGACCTTCCGGCCGGTTCCGAACTCCGACAGGGCGTCGAGAGCGTTGAACGCACCGACCGGGTTCGAGTTGTAAGCGTCGTCGATGGTCGTCACGCCGTCGGCGCCGGTGCGGACTTCCAGGCGGTGGGGAACCGGCTGCAGGCGCCCCATTGCCCCGGCGATCTCGCGCATGCTCACGCCTGCCGCCCGGGCCACGGTTGCCGCGGCCAGGATGTTGCTGACGTTGTGGGCCCCGATGAGCCGGGTCTGAACGTCGGTCCGCCCGCCGCCCCGCTCCACCAGGGTGAAGCGCAGGCCGTCCGGACCGTGGGAGATCGACTCGGCGGCAAGGTCCAGCTCGCCGGCCGAGGCGTCGATGCCGTAGCGGCGGACCTGGGGCAGGGTGAGGCTCCCGGCGAGCCGGCGGACCCGCAGGTCGTCGTTGTTGACCACGGCGATGCCGTCGGCGGGCAGCGCCTCGAGCAGCTCGAACTTCGCCTTCTCGATCGCCTCGATGCTGCCGAAACGTTCCAGGTGCTGCGGACCGATGGCCGTGAGCACGCCGATGTGGGGCCGGGTAAACGCTGCCATCTCGCGGATCTCGCCGCGGCGGTATGCGCCCATCTCCACGATCAGCACCTCGTGCTCGGGCCCGAGCTCCTCGTTGACCGCACGGCAGATGCCCAGGAGCGTGTTGAAGCTCGCCCGAGTCTTGAGAACGCGGAACCGCGACTCCAGGAGGGCCTCGGCGAAGTACTTGGTCGACGTCTTGCCGTAGCTGCCGGTGATGCCGACGACCATCGGCTTCAGGCGCTCGAGTTTGCGCCGGGCCCTGGTGCGGTAGGCCAGATTGATGGCGCTTTGGACGGGGGCAAGGCACAGGTTGGCGGCCATCGTCACCCACGGCGCGGCGTGGATCGAGACGAGGGCCATGACCAGCACGGCGAAGCCCGGGACGAAGGTGGCCGCGAGGCCGGCAGTCTCGGCCAGCCGCGAGACGGCGAGGAAACCGGCCCCGAACACGATCGCCGCGAGCGCGGCCGAGGCGGTGAGCAGGCGCCCCGCCCGGCCGGTGTAGACCAGCGGCTTCTTGGGAGGCGTTCGTCCGCGGGACAGGGCGGCGAGAGCGACCACGGCGCCCGAGGCGAACACCGGCACGTCCAGCCCGGATCCGCCCCCGGCCGCCGCCAGGGCGAGCTGCAGGACTACCCCGGTGCAGTACGTGGCCGCGATCCAACGGCCGATCAGCCGCCATTTCGACCCGACCAGCCATCGGGCAAACCTGGCGTTCGAGTAGTCGTCCTGCTGCAGGGCGTGAAGGCTCGACAACAGTCCCCGAAAGGTCACCGCGAGCGCAACCGCCGCCGTGACGCCCAGGACGACGACCTGCCCCACGTCGAGACCGCCGCTCGCCGCCGACCCCGGGCTAGCCATCGAGGAAGGGCCTGACGGCGAGGCGGAAGCGGCCGTACTGGTCCAGGTAGGAGAAGTGGCCGGCGTTCTTGAGCACCAGGAGACGGGCGCCCGGGATCAGCTTCACCATGGTTCGCGCATCGGCGAGCGGCGTATCGGCGTCCGACTCGCCCCACACCAGAAGTGTCGGACAGGCGATGCGGGCGAGCCATGGTCGGAGATCTTCGCTCACGACCGCCAGGAAGGTGTCTCGAAGCGGGCCGGCGTTGAGGTAGTCCGGGGACGCGATCCTCCGCACGATCGCCCTCCGGATCGCCCGACCTGGCCGTCCCAGCCGCCGGCCGGCGATGTTGGCGGACCTCGACGCGACCCGCTTTAGCACCCGGCCGACCGTGCGCTGCGGTGGCACTCCGGCCGAGTCGACGAGGACCAGCCGGTCGACGGCTTCGGGCTTGCAGGCGGCGAGCTTGACAGCCACGCGTCCGCCGAAGGAGTGGGCGATTATCGAAGGTCGCTCAACGCCCAACTCCGCCATCACGTCGAGCGTCAGCCCGACGAAATCGTCGACCGTCCAGGTCGCCGGCGGCAGGTCCGAGCTCCCATGGCCCGGAAAATCGAAGGCCGTGACTCGGAAGAACCGTCCCAGGTCATCGCTCATGTCCGCGAAGGTATCCAGTGAGGTCCCCCAGCCGTGGAGCAGCAGGAGCGGCTTGCCGCGTCCAATCGAGGTCCACCGAATGCGGATTCCGCGAACCGTCAGGAAGCGGGGATCGTCCGGCGAAGGTGCACCCCCCGGGGCACCCGGCGTCTCCGGCCCCGGTCCGGTCTCGGGGATCGCCGGAGACGATGCTGATGCGAGGTAGTCGCCCAAACTGATCACCGTAGTCGGATGGTCGCTGACTTCGCGGCCGCTGGCGCCGGGTCCATGAAGGTCATGCCATGGTACAAGAGGCCGATTGGGCGCAGGAACCTTCACGCGAACGGCCTCGAGGCAAGCCTCGCGCACTCATGAAGCGGGCGCCGCGCCAGGGCATGTGTCCGGATGTAACTTGTCCACGCAGTGTCGCCATTCGATCGGCCGACGGTTCCGTCGGACAATGGACGGCGAGGGCCGCGAAGCTTGCGATCGTGTTCTCTGAGTAGGAGCCCGACATCATGGAGGTCGTCGACTTCGGCGGCTGGCCGAACAGCATCCGCCTCTCGAACGGGGAGATCGAGGTGATCGCGACCACGGATGTGGGCCCGCGGATCATCCGCCTCGGCTTCATCGGTGGGCAGAACCTGTTCAAGACATACCCGGAGATGCTCGGCCGCACCGGCGATCCGGAGTGGCTCATCTACGGCGGGCACCGGCTGTGGGAGGCGCCCGAGGCCTCACCACGCACCTATTCGCCCGACAATGGACCCGTCGCGCACGCCTGGGACGGAGCGACCCTGACGCTCCGGAATCTCGACGTGCCAAATGGGATCGAGAAGGAGATGCGCCTGACACTTTCGCCCACAGCGCCACGGGTGGAGGTCCTCCACCGGCTGACCAATCGAAATCCATGGGCGGTCGAGCTGGCGGTCTGGGCCCTGTCGGTCATGGCTCCGAGCGGCCGGGCGATCATTCCGCAGGAGGAGTTCGTCCCACATTCGGAGTTGCTCACCCCCGCCCGACCCATCGTGCTGTGGCACTACACCGACATGAGCGATCCTCGCTGGACCTGGGGCCGCAGGTACGTCCAGCTCCGCCAGGACCCTGGCGCGCCGATGGCGCAGAAGGCCGGCATGCTGAACCGGAGGGGCTGGGCGGCCTACCTTCTCGATGGCGAAGCGTTCATCGCGCGATACGGCTACGAGCCCGGCGCGACCTATCCGGACCTGGGCTGCAACACCGAAACCTACACCGACCCGGTGATGCTCGAGGTCGAAACGCTTGGCCCGATGACCAGGCTCGAACCCGGGGCGCACGCCGACCACGTCGAGTGGTGGCTTCTCGCGAAGGTGGACTGCGGTCCCCACGACGCCGACATCGACGCCTCAGTTCTGCCGCTGGTCGGCGATTGACCGGCACCGCGCCCCCGGTCGTCGGGCCGAGCGGCACGAGGATCGCCGGACGACGGAGGTTGCACGGTCCCTGATCCCCACTTATAGATCGAAGCGGCTCCCGAAGGAGCCGCTTCGTTGCTGTCCCGGTGAAGGGTCGATCCGTCAGAGACGAACCGTCTTCTGCCACGTTACAAAGGCATCTATCACGTCGGCTGCACCGACTACCCTAACCCGACCTACCCATGACCCTGTAACTGGGGCAGCAGGCTGACTGGCAGCTTCTAAAGTCTACAGCCCCTTCTGCCTTCAATCCAAGGCTTTTGGCGGGACAATTGGTTAATATCCCGCAACTTTGTAAGGCTTTGGTTAGGGCTTTGTTGCGAGCTGCGGAACGTGCCTGAGAACACGTCGCGGCGAGGCAGGCGATCCGGCGGCGCCCGATGCGATCGGTCCTGCCAGCTTGATCGGGCAGCCTGCCGACGGCGCCGAATGACCGCGAGCCCGGTCGGGTCGGCCCGAGCTCCGCGCTAGTTCCCGATCTTCACCGAGCGCATGGCCGTCGGCTCGGCCGGCTGGTCACGGCCGTCGCACTTGGAGGCGGCGATGGCATCGACCACGTCCATGCCCTTCGTCACCGTGCCGAAGAGGGTGTACTTCTTCGGCAGCCGTCCACCGGACAGGTCGGTCAGGCAGATGAAGAACTGGCTGCCGTTGGTGTTGGGGCCGGCGTTGGCCATCGCCACCGCACCGCGAACGTAGTCGCCCTCGAACGGCTCGTCGGCGAACTTGTAACCCGGGCCGCCGGTGCCCAGCCGTCCGCGGTCGAGCCGATCTATGTGGCCGTACTCGCCGTCGCCACCCTGGATCACGAAGCCAGGCACCAGGCGATGGAAGACGACGCCGTCGTAGTAGCCCTTCTGGGCGAGCTCGACGAAGTTGGCGGTCGCCCTGGGGGCACCTGCTGGGCTGAGCTCGATCTCGATGGCGCCCTTGTCGGTGTCGATCGTCGCCGTGGTCATCCGTGTCTCCTGTTCTCGGCTAGGGGGTGGTGACGAGCGTGCTCGTTATGACCACCGGCTGGAGAGGCATAGACGGACCGCCGCCCGGCTCGGGCTCGCCGCCGAGCGGGACGGCCGCGATCCGGTCGACGACGTCCATGCCACTCGTCACGCTGCCGAAGATGGCGTAGTTGTTGGCCGTGGAGGCGCCCAGGCTCGTCTGGGCCGAGTCTTCGAGGACGATGAAGAACTGGGTGCTGCCTGAGTCGGCGCTCCCGGCGCGAGCGATGGCCACCGTGCCGCGCTTGTAGGTCGTGGTGACCTTGTCGTCCTTGATCGTCCAGCCTGGGCCGCCGGTGCCCATCTTGCCGAACCCGAGGTTGGGCAGGCGAGCGTATTCTCCGTCACCGGCCTGGATGATGAAGCCCGGGACCACGCGGTGGAAGATGACGTTGTTGTAGTAGCCGCACCTGGACATGGCCACGAAGGAGCCGGCCGCGTTGGGGCCCAGGCTGCCGTCCACCTTGATCATAATGTTGCCGAAGTTGGTGGTCACCGTGACAGTGGCCGTGCCGGTGTAGGCCGGCGGCGCGGAGGTCGGGCAACCGAATGGCGACGGCGACAACGTCGGGCCGAGGGTGTAGGGCGGTGTCGTCGGTGGGATCGTCGGCAGCGGCGACGGCGACGGCGTCGGAGTGACGTTGGGAACGGCGACGCAGCCGGCGAAGAGCAGCGCGACGAGGCCGACCGTCGCGAGTCGGCGCACGGATGTCATGTTGGGCGCGAAGATCATGCGGCGGCCTCCAGGGCTTTGGCGAAGTCTAACGCTCCGGACAGGAACGGCTCTCCCAGGATGATGCCTGCTATCGCAGCGTCTCGCAGGCCCTTGATGGTGTCGAGGCTGATGGACCCTCCGGCCACGAACAGCTCGGCGTGAATCGTCCGCGTCAGCCCGGCCAGCCATCCGATGTCCGGAGCGGCCCTGCCGCCTGACAGAACCAGGCGCCGCACTCCCCGGTCGAGAAGCTCCCCTACGATATCGAGCCGGGTCGGCGCCGCAGGTCTATGCCAGGGATAGGCAGCGATACGGTCGGGCCGTGGATCCAGCCCGACGGCCAGCCAGTCTCCGGCCACGTCGAGACACTCGTCGAGCAGCCCCGGGCGGTCTGCGACCGACATCGAAACGACGACGCGCGTCGCGCCTGCGGCGAACGCGAGACGGATGTTGTCCGCCCCCTCCATGCCCCCGGCGACCTGGAGCGGCACCGCCACTCGTGAGGCCACGCGGCCGACCGCCTCGAGGTTGGCCGGACGCCCGGCGCGGGCCCCATCCACGTCGACGAGGTGGATCATGCGCGCCCCGAGTGCCACGAAACGCTCGGCGATTCGATCCGGCCTGTCGGTGGGGGAGCCGATGCCGGCGGCCGCGCCCGGCCAGTGGACCAGGCGAGATCGGCCATTCTGGACGTCGATGGACGGGATTACCAGCACGCCGAACGCTTACCCCTTCGCGGCCTCGGCGGCGAGAAGCCTGCGCTGGAAGCTGATCGGCAGCGAGCCGTTGCGCAGCAGCGTGTCGTGGAAATCCTTGAGGCTGAAGCGATCGCCGAGACGGCGCTGCTCGTCCGCACGCAGCTGCAGCAGCAAGACCTTGCCCAGCAGGTAGCTGAGCTGGTACGTGGGCGTGTACGTGTATCGGAAGACCTCGGCCTGCGCGTTGGAATGCTCGAAGGCAGTGTGCCGGACGAGGAAGGCGGTGGCCTCGTCGACCGACAGCTCGCCGCGGTGCATCCGCACGTCGAGGATGATCCGGCAGGCGCGCCAGATGGCGTCGGTGTGCATTGCCAGCTGGAACTCGGGCCCGTCGTCAAAGCCCTGCTCACGCATCATCTGCTCGCTGTACATCCCCCAACCCTCGACGAACTCGGGAGCGTCGGTCAGCAGCCGGACGAGCGACGGATGCCGGGTCGCGGCGGAGAGCTGGAGGTGGTGGCCCGGGTACGCCTCGTGGACGCTGGTGTTGCTGATCGAGGCGTAGTTGTGCTCGCGCATGGCGTTCGGGTCGTCGCCGACGGAGGGCGTGACGATGTAGATCCCGGACGGGTGCTTGTCGAACTTGGGCGGTTCGAAGTATGCCGCGAACGGGATTACCGTCCGCAGGTACTCGGGTGTGGGGATGACGCAGATCCGCTCGCCCGGTGGAAGCGTCGCTATGTCGTGCGCGACGATGTGGGCCCGCGCCCGGTTCATGGCGTCCTTGTACGAGGCTAGCGCCTCATCGAACGTCGCCGGGTGGTTCGACTTGACGCGGTCTACCACGACGGACTCGTGGACCGTCGGGTCGATCCGGCGGGCGTCCTCCACGCGCGCGGCCTTGTTTAGGGCCAGCTGCTGGTGCCCGATCTCGAGAATCTGGGAGGCGTCCAGGCCGTCGAACGCACGCAACACGACGAGCTGGTCGTACGCCTCCGACCCGAGGGCCCAGTTCTCGACGGTCGAACCCATCGCGCTCTTGAGAGTTTCGACGTAGGCGACCACGGCAGCACTGGCCGTCGCGACGGCCCTGTCCAGCCGGGCTTGAGCCCGCTCGCCCAGGACACCCGCGCCGGCCGCCTTGACCTCGTTGAACAAGAACGGCATCTGACCGCCGGCGTCGATCTCGAGCTCCTGCCAGAGGCGAACCTGAGGCGCGGTGGCCCGCGTCTTGTGCCCTTCCAGGGCCTCTGGGATCGCCTCCATGCGGGAGGTCAGGGAGGATAGACGCTCCGCCAGGGGGGCGTAGTCGCGGGCGAAGATGCTGAACAGCGCGTCGCCGATCTGCTCTATGGCCGTGGAGCGGCGCTCCCAGACGCGGTGAATCTCCAGGTCGAACAGCTCTCGCCGGAGGTTGTGCAGGGCCAGCTCTCGCTCCAGGCGGACGCTTTCGGACAGTCCGGCCGGGTCGATCGACTCCACCAGGCGGAGGAGCTTCTTCGCGTCGGAGATGTCCTGGACGACGGCATCGCGGGTGGCATCGCCGAGCCGGCCGTCGCCGTCGTGAAGGCCGAGATACGTGCCGTAGATCGGGTGGGTCTCGATCATGCGGCGGAAGTCGGCCTCGACCAGGTCCCAGAACAACCCGTCGAGCGGGCCTGCGGCGGGCTGAGAAACGGGGCGGGGAAGAACGAGGTCGGCCATCTATCGCTCCAGGGCTGTGGCTGCCGCGGTGCCGGCAGGGGTGGTTGCTGTCGTAGCCGTGGTGGCCGCGGTGGCCTGAGTGGGCGCGTCGGCCTTTGTGGGCGTGGCTGCCGGCGGGGCCGCGGTCTCGCGCACGGCGTCGGCTGTGGCTGCGAGAGCCCGCTCTATGTCTGCGGCGGAGACGCCGTAATGAGTCACGGCCCGGACGGTACCGTGGTTGTACGCGACCATCAGCACGCCGCGGGACTTCAGGGCGTCGAGGAATGCCGTCCGGTCTCCACGGACGCGGAAGATAACGAAGTTGGTCGTCGTGCGGCTCGGGTCCGGCGGCCCGGGTGTGGGCTGTGCCAGGCCACCGGCGGATTCGATGCCGCCCACCGCGGCGAGCCCTTCGGCCAGGCGGCGGGCATTGACGTGGTCCTCGGCCAGCCGGGCGATCATGCCATCGGGCCCGTCGCTCAGCGCGACGAGGCCGGCAGCGGCCAGCACGCCGACCTGGCGCATGCCGCCGCCGACCAGCTTCCGGCCACGCCACGCCCGGTGGACGAACTCCTTCGACCCGACCACGATTGAGCCGACGGGGCAGGAGAGCCCCTTCGACAGGCAGAACGCCACCGAGTCGGCAGGCTCGGCCAGCTGCCGCGGCGTCAGGCCAAGGGCAACCGATGCGTTGAAGAAGCGGGCTCCGTCGACGTGCAGCGGCACTCCATGGCGATGGGCGATCTCGGCCACGGCTCGGGTGTAGCCGAGACTCAGCGGCTGACCCATCGAGTGGGCGTGGGTGTTCTCGATGGCGACAAGGCCGGTGATCGCCTGGTGGGCATCGCTCGGATCGCGGAATGCTGCGTCCAGCGCCTCGAGGTCGAACGTACCGTCGGGGTCCTCGGACAGCTGCTTGATCGCGGTTCCCGCGATCACGGCGTGGCCGGCCTGCTCGTCTTCGACCAGGTGGGTGCTGGCTCCGGCGATCGTTTCCATGCCGCGGCCGAGGTGGGCGAGCTGAGAGACGAGATTCGCCATGGTGCCGCTGGCGACGAAGAGGGCCGCATCCTTGCCGAGCAGCTCGGCCGCTCGCTCCTGGAGGGCGTTGACGGTCGGATCATCGCCGAAGACGTCGTCGCCGACCTCGGCCTCATACATGGCCCTGCGCATGGCCGGCGTCGGGTGGGTGACGGTGTCGCTGCGAAGGTCGATCATTCGAGGCGAGTCCCCCGTGGCGTGGCCCTGGACGATGGGGCGTCATCTGCCGGCGGCACGCGGTGGGGACTCCCGCGATGGTCGGAAGGGCTTGTCGGTCGAGTATAGGTCGTCTGCGCGAGGCACCAGTCGCGACAAGCCACCGGTCTGGTCGAGGTTGTGCCGGTTTGCGGGTCGCTTGACCTGTCCGGTCGCTCCTGCGGCGGTCGGTGCACCCACGCCGGTTCTCGAGGTTTGCCGGCATGGTTGGCAGAGCGCAGCTCCGGCGATCGAACCCGGCGTCACAGGCGCCGGCCAGTAGCTCCGGCGATCGAACCCGGCGTCACAGGCGCCGGCCGACATGACGGGTGCCGTTCTCAGGGCCCCCGCGCGCTCGCGAAGCGGCCTCCTGGCTGAACCGAAACTCGAATCCGGGACCGGCAAACGCCCAACGCCATTGCCGCTGGCAAACCGCAGCGACCGGCCCTGGAGGATCTGCGTTTCTCACCGGGCGAGCACATGCGACCGATGCGGCCGCTCGAGCAGTCCGGGCCGGTCAATCTTGCTCGCCCCATGGTCAGATTCGACCGATCTCGGGTCGTCAGGGCGAGATTGCATGCGCGGCTGAGCAGACTCGCCGGAAACGGCGGCCGCATGCGAGTCCGCCGGTTACGTTCGCTCGCCCGGTGAGAATAGCCGGCCGGTTCGGCCCTTCATCAAGGTTCCGTGCACCGGGGCGATCAAGAACGCCGAGTCCGGCCGGAACTCCCCGTGGCTTCCGGCGCCGGCACCCGCGGGCCCTGGGTGCGCCGCCTCTCGCGAGGAGTCTCACTCGGCTGTCGACGATGGACATCCTGTCGACGACGGACATCCTGTCTACGAGGGACATCCGTGCTGGCACCTGCTATTCTTCGCGGTCGGCGCGGGCTCGTGGTGTAGCGGCCTAACATGCCAGCCTGTCACGCTGGAGACCGCCGGTTCGAATCCGGTCGAGCCCGCCAGTCGCGCTTATCCCAGCCCCGTCCCCGCCCGGACGGGGCTTTTCCATTCCCCCGGCATCGGGGGTCGTCGTGCGACCCGAGGGCGGCCACGCGCACACTTCCAACCTGCTCCGGACGGCCCGGCGGCACCTTGGGCGTGCCAAGAGCCGGCAGGTGCCGCACAATCTCCCCTGCAGGCGTCGCAGAGCCGGCGCCGCGTCACCGGGGAGGCACGAGCACATGAGCGGCCGCGTGATCGTGGTCGGCTCGGTCAACATCGACCTGGTCGCGCGAGTTCCCCGTCTGCCACGTCCCGGCGAAACCGTGACCGGTGGCAGCTACGAGCGTCATCACGGCGGCAAGGGCGGCAACCAGGCCGTTGCGGCCGCCCGGCTACGCCGGCCCACCCTCTTCATCGGAGCAGTGGGTGACGACACGTTCGAGTCCGAAGCCCGGCGCGCCCTCGCCTCCGAGCGCGTGGACGTCTCGATGGTGGAATCGCTGCCCGGCCAGGCGACGGGAGTAGCGCTGATCCTGGTCGATGAGACCGGTGAGAATGAGATCGCCGTTGTTCCCGGGGCGAACGGCGCCATCGAGATCGGCTACGTCCGAGACGCGCTGGCCAGGCTCGGCCCGCTCTTCGGCGACGCCCTGCTCGTCTGCAACGAGGTGCCTCTCCATGTCGTCCGCGAGGCCCTGGTCTGCGGCCAGTCCGCAGGCGCAACGACGATCCTGAACCCGGCCCCGGCCGGCGGTGTCGACCGCTCGATCTTCGGGCTGGCCGACATCGTGACGCCCAACAGTAGCGAGCTGGCCACCCTTCTCGAAGTGGAGGCCCAACGGACCGGTGGAAGAGTCGACCTCAGCCCCGATACGGCCGCTCGAGCGCGATCGTTGCTGGATCCAGGACCCGAGGGACCGGGCGTTCGCAAGGCGGTCATCGTGACGCTGGGTGCGTCCGGAGTGGTCGTACTTGAACGTGTCGGGTCCGGCTTTGCCGGCAGCGCCGCGAGGCCGGAGCATCTCGGGGCCGCCGCCCCAGCACCGGCCGCTGCCCCAGCACCGGCCGCCGCCCCAGCACCGGCCGCCGCGGCGGATGTCACGTCGGCCGCAGCCGCGGATGGCGCCCCCGCCGACGCCGTGCGCATCGGCGACTACCGCGTCTGGAAGGTCCCGGCCGATCACGTCGCCGCCGTCGATAGTACCGGTGCCGGCGATGCCTTCTGCGGGGCGCTGGCCGCCTCGCTGGCCGAGGGGCGCCCCCTGCGCGAGGCAGTCCGGCGGGCTGTTGCCGCGGGCGCGCTGGCCACCACCCACGTCGGGGCGCGCGAGGGAATGCCGACGGCCGCCGAGCTCGAAGAGTTCCTTGCCGCTCGTGTGGCCGGGTGAGTTAGGTCGTCCGCGCCCCTCGCAACCGGCCCACGGCCGGCGGGACGAATCTGGCGGCGATGTAGCAGACGAAGGCGATCGTGGTCACGTAGAAGCTCACCGGAACCGTGGTTACCAGGGCGAGCAGGATCCCACCGAGCGTTGCCAGCAGCGCGACGCCGACGCTGACCGCGGTCGCCAGTCCCGGCTGAGCCGTCAGGCGTTCCGCCGTGGCTCCGGGCGTGATCAGCAGCGTCAGGATGAGCAACACACCCACGACTTGGACCGCCTCCGCGACCGCGGCCGCGAGCATGAGCAGGAACAGGATCGAGATGAGGCGAACCGGTACTCCACGGGCCTCGGCGACTACCGGATCCACGGTCGCGAAGGTGAGCGGCCTGTACATGACGCCCAGGCCCACTATCGTCAGAGCGGCCATCGCCACCAGCAGCATCAGGTCGCCCTGGCTTACAGTCGTGATCGCCCCGAACAGGATCGTGAAGGCCTCCGTGGCGTAGCGGGCGTAGAGCGTAATGAACAGAACGCCGAGGCCCAGGCCGAAGGCCATCACGACTCCAACCACCGCGTCACGCTCGCGGATGCGCAGCCCCAGCGCCCCGATGAAGAAAGCGGTCACGAGCGATCCGGTCAGGAGCCCTAGAACCGGAGAGAGGCCTATGAGAATGAAGCCCGCCGAGCCGGTGAACCCGACTTCCGCCAGGGCGTGCACCGCGAACGACATGTTGCGGGCGACCACGAAACGGCTGACCAGTCCAGCGACTATCGACACGAGAACGCCGGCCAGCAGCATGTCCTGGACGAAAGCGTAGGGGAGCAGGTGGAGGAGCTGGTCTATCACTGGTGCGCTCCCACTGGCTCCGGAAGATGGTGCGGTTCGTCGATGTCGAAGCCGGCGCCGCTCGCCTCGCCGACCACGACGATCCGGCCGCGCACTCGCAGGACCTCGACCGGGGCGTCGTACAGCCCGGACATCGTCTCGCTCGTGAGGACTTCGTCGGTTGGGCCGGCGGCCCAGCGGCCGTTCACCACGAAGACGACGCGGTCGGCGTAACCGAGGACGGGGTTGACGTCGTGGGTCACGAAGACGACCGTGCCCCGCTTGTCGCGCGCCCAGCCACCTATCAGCTCCGTGATCTCCTGCTGGTAGCGCATGTCCAGGCTGGCCAGCGGCTCGTCGCAGAGGAGCAGATGCGGGTTGCCGACGAGGGCCTGGGCGATGCGGAGGCGTTGCTGCTCGCCGCCCGAGAGGCGGCCGATAGGCTCATTCGCATACGGCCCGGCAGCAACGGCCTCCAGCGCCGCCTCTACTCGCGTCCGATCCTCTCGAGACAATCGCCCGAAGCCCCAGCGGTGCCCGTCCACTCCCAGGCGGACGAGATCGCGTCCGCGGAGTGGCACGTCGCGGTCAAATCCGGCGTGCTGCGGGACGTAGCCGATGGCCGGGTTGCCGCGCCGCGGTGGCCGGCCGAGTACGTCCACCGAACCGCCCGCGAGCGCGGTCAGGCCGAGCAGTGCCCGCAGCAATGAAGTCTTGCCGGAACCATTGGGACCGAGCACGGCCAGGAACTCGCCCTGCGGGACGGTCATCGACAGCTCCGACCAGACCACGCGATCGCCGTAGGCGAGCGTTGCTCGATCGAAACATATCGCGGGCTGATCCGACGGCGACGCGCTGGGGGATGCGGGCCGGCCCTGAGACCCCCCGTTGCTGCTCACGCGCCTCCCCCGAGCGCCGATTCGATCGAGTTGAGCTGGGCGAGCTGCCATCCGACGAAAGAGTCGCCCGGGGGCATGGTCTCCGACACGCCGACGACCGGCACGCCCGACTGTGCGGCCAGAGTCTTGATGGACTCGGTCACCGGAGAGGTGGCCTGGTTGTTGTAGAGCAGGAGCTTGACCTTGTGGCCGGTGAGCAGGTCCTGCTGAGCGGCGACGTCGGCTGGGGCCGGGTCCGTACCACTCTCGATTGCTTTGGCGAAACCATCCGGCGTAAGCACCGGGAAGCCGAGAGCTGCAAGCAGGTACCCTGGCACGGGCTCCGTGTAGGCGACCGGCGTGCCCGGGTAGCGTGCCTTGATCTCGGCAATCTTGGCGGTGAGCGGCGCGAAAGAGTCGAGGTACGTCTTGAGGTTCGCCTCGATTGTCGACTTCGACGCCGGCTGGAGCCCTTCGAGCGCGTCGGCGACCGCCCGGGCGACCTTCGGCATCGTGCTCGGGTCGTACCAGACGTGCGGGTTCACACCGTCGGGGAGGCCCAGCAGCGTCTGGACGTCGATCACCTTGCGGTCGGAGCGTGGCGAGGCCCCGATCAGCTGGTCTACGAAGGAGTCGTAGCCCAGGCCGTTCTCGACGACAAGGGTGGCGTCGGCGACGGCCTGGGCGTTCTGTGTGCTGCTCTCGTAGGTATGCGGGTCGACGTTGGGGTCGGAGAGAATGCTCGTGACGGAGACGAGGTCGCCGCCGACCCTCGAGATGAGATCGCCGTAGAAGTTCTCGCCCGCGACCGCGTCGATCTTCCCGCCCGACGAGCTGGCGTTTGACGAGCAGCCAGCAACGACCAGCATCAGGACGGGGACGAGGCCCATGGCGCGTCGGGCCGATCGACCGCGGCCGCGGGCGCCGGTCATGCAGTGCCTCCGCTTTCGGGGGCGGGTCGCGCGGCGGCACAAGTCGCGCATGTCCCGAAGAGCTCAAGTCGATGGGAAGCCACCTCGTACCCGTGGCGCCTTCCTATCTCGTCGACCAATCGAGCCAGCTCGCCGTCGGCCACGTCCTCGCTTCGCCCGCAGCTCGAGCAAACCAGGTGGTGGTGGTGCTCGTCGGGGTCGCACAACACGTATGCGTGCGCTCCGCCGGGCAGGTCGAGCCGCTCGACGACTCGAAGTGAGGTGAGCAGTTCAAGCGCCCGGAAGACCGTCGCCCGGCCGATGTGGACCCGCTCTCGCCGGCCTCGCTCCAGCAGGTCGGCCGCGCTGAAGTGGCCTCCTGTGGCTGCAACGAGCGAGGCCACGAGGCGCCGGTTCGGCGTTGCCTGGTAACCTGCCCGTTCGAGCGCCCGGATGATGCGTTCGGTCGGATCGGTGCTGATACTCGGTCTCATCGGTGCCGGGATGATACTAGGTCTCATCGACCGATGTCTAGTACCATATGCGGACGCTGCGGCAGGTGCGTTTGCGGGCCGTCTTGGTGACTGTGTCCCTCGCCGCCGCACCACGAAGGCAGGAGTAATGGCAAGAACAAGCGAGGCCGTCGTGGCCGGGCAACCGTCAGTGTGGAGTCGAATCAGGCACATCCACCCCGGTCTCGTCCTGGCGGCCCTGGACCTGATAGGCCTGGGCATCGCGTTATACTTGTCCATCACCGAGCTCACGCCCGGTGGGGAAGTCCAGTGCGGCCCTATCCACGGCTGCCAGCAGGTCCAGCACAGCGTCTACTCGCACCCGTTCGCTGGGATCCCCGTCGCCGTGTACGGCGTGTTCCTGTCGATCACCCTGTTCACGCTCGCGATCGCCTGGTGGCGCACGAACAACTATCGGCTGCTGCTCTTCCACTACGGCCTGTCGCTCGTCGGGGTGGTCTTCGAGGGCTGGTTCCAGTTCGCCCAGATCTTCCTGATCCACGCCGTCTGCATCTGGTGCGAGTCCTACGGGATTTCGTTGATTCTTCGATTCCTGATCGCCCTGTGGGTCTACGTTCGGACGCCGAACCCGAGTTCGATTGCCGCCGAACATCTCACCTGACGGGCAGCTTCTCCCCCACCACGCACGAGGGCCATCACGATGACATCGAACCGTCCGAGCGGGCGCTCATCCTCCGGCGGCAGCGTGCCGCCCACAAGCCGCCGCTCGGCCAGGCAGCAGCGCCTGGCGAACCGCGAGGCGAATCGGGCCCTGTCCCGGGCCGGTACGCGCGGGTCGAGTGGCAACGGCTTGAGCCCGCTCATGATGTGGAGCATCGTCTTCGTGGTCGTCGCCGTCGTCGTCGTCGGTGCCGCGATGGTCCTGACGCAATCGAGCGGCGGCGCGACGAGCACCGGCACGCCGCTCGCCCCCGGGGTCGTCACGCCGTCGAACATCCCGTCGAGCGACCGAACATTGGGCGATGCCAACGCGACCGTGACCGTCGACCTCTACGGCGACTTCCGCTGCACGGCCTGCTTCGATTTCACGACCGGCGGGACCGAGCAAAGCCTCGTCACCACGTACGTTGCCACCGGCAAGGCCAAGCTGGTCTGGCACGATTTCCTCACCATCGATGGGAACGACGGCACCACTGCCTCGCGGGATGCCGCGAACGCGGCGTGGTGTGCGGCCGATCAGGGCAAGTTCTGGACGATGCACGACTGGCTCTATGCGAACCAGTCGCCGACGGAGGCCGCTTCTGCCTTCACGCTGGCCAGGCTCGCCGCCATTGGCAAAGCGGCCGGGCTGGATATGACGAAGTTCCAGCCCTGCCTCGACAACGGCACGCATGACAGCGACATTGCCGCCGAGCAGTCCAGCATCCCTTCGGACGCGGGCGGAACGCCGGCCCTCTACGTCAACGGCAAGCTCGTTGGCTCCTCCGGCTCGGTCGCGACCTTCGCCGAACTCCAGACGGCGATCGATGCTGCCCTCGGCCTGGCGAGCCCGTCGCCGGGTGCGTCGGGGAGTGCTGCCGCGTCGGGGACGGCGGCGTCATCCTCGCCGGGCGCTTCGCCGAGCGCATCCCCCAGCGTCAAACCTTCCTGACGCCCGGGGCCAGTTCCCGGGCGGCTTCAAGGGCGAGTTGACGGCGCAGCGAGGACGTCGTCAACGTCCTGCGGTTGCCTCCGATGACCCCGCCAGACGTTACCTGTGGCCGTTCGGATCGCTTTCACCGAGCTGCCGCCGAAGCTCCGCCGCTGCCATCCAATCGTCGCTCGCCGACGTTTCCATGCGCCCGCTCTCGCGCGCGGTCCAGTCCGCGAGCCGGCGATTGGCCTCGCTCAGGGTCCGCGCCCCGGCCAGGCGCTCGCGGGAGTACTGGATGAATGCGCAGTAGAGGACGCGCGGCGCCGCCCGTGACACCAAAGCCTCCGCGCCGGGCACGAAGTCGATCGGAATCCTGATCCGGGCGAAGAACGCGCCGACCCCCGCGGCCAGCGGATCCGCGGTCTGGCTGTGGCCGCTCCAGCGCAGGATCGGGGCGTCGGAGCTGAAGTCCACCAGGGTCGTGCCGTCGGCCACCGCCCCGGCTCGCAGCTCGCCGCCGAAGCTCAGGAACTCGTTCTTGACGCCCAGCCGGTCGGTGAGAGCGATCCGGCCCCAGGCGAAGGCGGAGGCCACCGGGAGGCGGGTCTCACGGTCGAGCCTGGAGGCGCGGCCGCGGGCCCCGTCCGTGATCCAGTAGTCGATCGACTCGGCGTCGAAATGGCGCAGCGTCGGTTCTGCCCGGAGCGCGACGAGCAGGTGTCCTCTGCCGTCCCCGTTGATTGAATCTGCCGTGACCAGCTCGAAACCGAGGCCCGCGAGAAGACGGCCGGCCCGTGCGAGCCAGCGGGCATCATCGAAGGGAGCTGAGCCTGGATCGACCGACATTGTTGCTGCCAACATAACTCGCCGGACGGCGGCCGTCACGGCCGCGGCGACACCTACCGGACCGCGCCGACCGCACCTACCGGGCCGCGCCGGCCGCGGCGGGGCGAGCTGCACGTCCCCGAGGCCCCGGGCGTCCTCGGCCCCCTACGCGTCCCCGGCGGTCTCCGTTTCCGCTATCCCGGTACGGGCAACGGGAGCGCGTCGCGTCCAGCCGAGTCGTACGAGTGCGGCTGCGCCGCCGGCCGAGCTGACGGCCAGCGTCAGGACGTGGATCAGCAACGCCAGGGCCAGGCCCTTCGCTGCGGGCAGGCCGAAGGCCGCGGCGATCGTCTGACCGGCGTACTCGAACGTACCGAGATAGCCCGGGCCCGACGGAATGGCCGTGGCCAGATTCGTTCCGGCGGCCAGCAGCGCCCCCTCGCCGACGGTCAGCTCGATGCCGAGGGCCTGCCCCACGGCCAGCACCGCTACCACTGTGCAGCTCCAGGCGGCCACACTCAGGATGGTCGCCGCGGCTACCGTCCTGGGCAGGGCGGCTACGCGCAGGCCGTCGCGCAACCGCAGGACGACTCCCTTGAAGCGTGGCCAGCGGCCCAGCAAAGCGCTGATGCGCCATGCGCCCGGAAGACGGTGAGCCGCCAGGGCCGCGGCCAGAGCCACCACCAGCAGCCCGGCAACAGCAATGCCGACGAGGATCGCGCTGACGACCACTCCGCGAACGTTGAGGACGAGGATGGCGGTCGCGCCGATGCCGACCAGAACGACGGTGTCGACGATCCGCTCCACGACCACCGTTCCCAGCGTGGCACTGCGGCTGATGCCCTCGCGATCGCCCAGGTAGTGGCTCCTGACCAGCTCGCCCAGGCGGGCCGGGAGGACGTTGTTGGCCAGGTAGCCGACGAGCATGTAGCCGCTCAGGCGTCGAAGCGGCACGGGCCTGATCGGCGCGACCAGCGCCTGCCAGCGGAGGGCGCGGAAGGCCAGGTCGGCGATCACGCTGGCAACTCCAAGGCCGAGCCAGGGAAGCCGGGCGCTGCCCAACAGGCCCGCCGTCTGGCCCAGGTCGACGCCCCGCAGGACCAGGTAGAGGCAGACGATCGAGATGAGGACGCCGATGCCGCTCCGAGCCAGGCCGGTGGTCAGTCTCCTCACCGTGTCGTCGGCTTTCGGCTCGCCAGCTTCCCTGAACGGCGCAACCGCAGTCGGTGCAACACGAACCGGGTCACGACCCGCAGCGTGGAAAGGCCGTAGACAACGCTCCGGCGGAAGTTGACCGAGCTTGCCTCCGCGAAGTACCGGGTCGGCACCGCGATCTCGCCGACACGCATGTCACATGCGACGGCCTGGGCCACGAGCTCCTGGTCGAAGACGAAATCGTTGCTGTTGAGCCGGTATGGGATCGTCTCGAGAAGGTGGCGGCTGTAGGCTCGGAAGCCGGTGTGGTACTCGGACAGGTGAAGGCCGAAGGCGAGGTTCTCGACCGCCGTGAGGAAGCGGTTGCTCGCGTACTTCCAGCGCGGCATGCCGCCGGCGAGCGGATCGCCAAGGAAGCGGCTGCCCAGCATCAGGTCCTTGTCCCCGTCGAGGATCGGCCCGACCAGGGCGGGAATGCGAGTGGCGTCGTACTGGTAATCGGGGTGAAGCATCACGACCGCGTCGGCTCCGACTTCCAGCGCCGCGTCGTAGCAGGTCTTCTGGTTGCCGCCGTAGCCGAGGTTCTGGCGATGGATGATCACGTCGAGGCCGAGCTGGCGCGCGATGGCGACGGTGTCATCGCCGGAGACGTCGTCGACGAGGATGATCCTGGTAACGATCTCGTGTGGAATGTCGTGGTACGTCCGCTCGAGCGTCCTCGCGGCGTTGTAGGCGGGCATGACGACGACGACCCGCCCCCCTGCGTTCTCGGCCGGCGGGTCTGTCACGGCCTCGTGGTTGGTGGCCCGGTTCGGCCCCTGGTCTGCCACGGCGATAGCCTACCGTAACCAAGCGGTGCGACCGGGCGGAAACCTGCGGCCGAGGAAACGGGCCCTCCGTGCGGCGATGCTAGGATCGGCCGACCGGGGTCTCGTCGCCCCAGCCGGTCGATGAGGAGTATCCGTGAGGGCTCTGGAGTGGATTCGGGGTCGCGCCACAGGGCTGAGGCACGACCCCGGTGCGGTGGCCTGGATGATCCTGGTGGCCGTCGTCTACGGCGCCGCCGCCTTGGTCAGGAGCCAGGCCTCGAGCTGGGGCCCGGACCACATGATGATCCTGGCGACCGATCTGTTCGTGGGTCGCTCCGATCTCAGCTCGCTCACGACGATCAACGACGTGGTCACGATCAACGGCCGCAACTACCAGGCGATGAGCCTGCTGCCGACCGTTCCCTACCTGGCTTTCGTCCCCTTCCAGGTGCTGTGGCCGTTCTCGCGCTGGATCGTCTCCGCCGCGATTGGGATCGCGGCAGGCTGGCTGGCCCTGCCGCTGGCACGTCGATACGGGCCCGGGGGGCGGGCCGACTACTGGCTGGCCGCGCTCGGGGCTTTCGGAACGCTCCTCTTCACGCTCACGATCGAAGGCGACTTCTACTACCTGGCCCATCTCGAGGCGGTGCTGCTTACCTTCCTCGCCCTGATCGAGTGGCACGATCGACGGCGGCCGCTGGTCGTGGGTTCGCTAATCGGCCTGATCGCGCTGGCTCGACCTACCTTGATCGTGGTCGCTGTGCCGTTCGGCCTGGCTCTGCTGGCCGACTCCAGGGATCGGGTCAAAGTGGCGGTGGCCTTCAGTCTGCCCCTGGTGGGCGCGCTGGCCGTGACCGGGTGGTGGGACTACGTCCGCTTCGGTTCTCCGCTCGAGACCGGATACGACATCGCCTGGGTCACGGAACCCCTGCAGGCGCTGCGGGACCAGGGTCTCTTCTCCATCGTCCACGTCCCCACGAACCTGGCTCTGTTCATCGGAGGGGGCTTCACGGTCCGAGACGCGTTTCCCTGGCTCGTGCCGAGCGTCGAGGGCCACTCCATCCTGCTGACCACGCCGGCGGTCCTCATTGCCGCCGGTGCCGGTCTGCGGGAGCGAGTCAACCAGGTGATGTGGTCGGCCGCGATCCTGGCCGCCATCCCGGTCTTTCTCTACTACGGCGGCGGCGGGGCGAACACCTACGGCTACCGTTATGCGATGGACTTTGTGCCGTTCCTGCTCGTCCTGGTGGCCACCGCCTGTCGTGATCGGTTCGGCAACCTGGAACGGACGCTGATCGGGCTGAGTGTGTTCTTCGTCTGTTACGGCTTCGTCTGGCAGGTCTGCAAATAGGCCCGATCCGGTCCGAATCCGCGCTCACAGCACTCGGCGGCTGAGCAGGAGGCTCCCGACCACCAACGCCCCGACCGTCCAGACAAAACACCAGGTCAACCAGAGCGGGCTGGCGGTTGCTTTGCTGGGTCGACCCGATCTTGTCGTGCTCGACGAGCCGACTTCGGCGCTCGATCCGGTCGGTCGTCAGGACGTCCGCGTGATCATCGGTACTCTCCGCGATCGGGGCGCGACGGTCATCCTCAACTCGCATGTGCTGATGGAGGTGGAGACGGTCTGCGATTGAGCTGACGCTGGAGCGCGGCGTCAGCGTGCGCGTCACCGGCCTCCGCAGCTCGTGAGTCTCGACGGCGAGGCCGCCTGCCGGCTCCTCGGTCGCGCGGCGAGGATCTCCGGCCGCCCCTCCGGCGGTCATCGCTCGCTACCCGTCGATCCGCTCGACTATCGTGGCGATTCCCTGGCCGACGCCGATGCACATCGTTGCCAGGCCGTAGCGTCCGCCGGTCCGGCGCAGCGCGTGGACCAGGGTGGTCATCAACCGCGCTCCGCTGGCTCCCAGCGGATGGCCGATGGCGATGGCCCCGCCGTCCACGTTGACGCGCGTCGTATCAAGGCCGAGTTCCCGGATGCAGGCAACGGATTGGCTGGCGAAGGCCTCGTTGAGCTCCACGAGATCCATGTCCGCAACCGTCAGCCCGGCCCGTTCCATGGCCTTGTGCACCGCCGGTATGGGACCGAGACCCATCACGGCCGGGTCAACTCCCGCAACGGCCGTAGCCACGATGCGGACCATCGGCCGGAGGCCGAGCGATCGAGCCCGCTGCGCTTCCACGACCAGCACTGCGGACGCGCCGTCGTTGATGCCGCTCGAGTTGCCCGCCGTGAGCGTCCCGCCCTCACGAAATACCGGCTTCAGGCGGGCCAGGGCCGCGGGTGACGTGTCGGGGCGGGGATGCTCGTCCGCGTAGACCACGATGGGTTCGCCCTTGCGCTGAGGGACCACGATCGGCACGAGCTGGTCGCGATAGCGACCCTCGGCGATCGCCGCGGCGGTCTTGCGCTGGCTGGCCAGGGCGAACGAATCCTGGTCCTCGCGACTCACGCCCGACCGCTCGGCCACGTTCTCGCCGGTCTCGCCCATCGAATAGGGATGGTAGGCCGCAGCGAGAGCCGGATTGATGAACCGCCAGCCGAGCGTCGTGTCGACAAGCTCGTGAGAGCCGGGCTCGTACGCCACCTCGGGCTTCAGCATCGCATACGGTGCCCGGCTCATCGATTCGACCCCTCCAGCGATGAAGACGTCGCCGTCCCCGGCCGCGACGGCGTGGCCGGCCGAGTTGATGGCCTGCAGGCCGCTGCCGCACAGCCGGTTGACCGTCAGACCCGCCACCTCGACCGGCAGACCGGCCAGCAGGGCCGCCATCCTGGCGACATTTCTGTTGTCCTCGCCGGCCTGGTTGGCGCAGCCGAGGATCACGTCTTCGACCAGTGCCGGATCGATGCCGGAGCGCTCAATCAGGGCACGTATCACGGCTGCGGCCAGGTCGTCTGGCCTGACCGACGCCAGGGCCCCGCCGTAGCGCCCAAACGGAGTCCGCAGCGCGGCGATGATCCAGGCCTCGCGCACCGGTCGGTCGAGCTGACGTCCCATTCGTATCTCCTACTCAAGCGGCCGCGGCGATTGTAGGGCCGGACGGCTGGTCGACCGGGCCCCGATCAGGGCAGCTTGGCCATCGCCTCGATCCGGAGCGACGAGTTGTCTGTGATGATCTCGTACAGGACGCCGTTCTTCGCAAACACATAGCCGACTGACAGCGCGCCGGACGTTTCGGCTGCCGGGTCGATCATGACCAGGTACGTCTGCGTTCCGATCGTCGTGGTACCGACCGGCCACCCGGCCTTGCGTGCCACGTCGGCGAACGACGAGCTCAGGGTTGCATCGGCAACGCCGGGAACTTGGATAGCGTGGATGATGAAGTTCTCCTGCCCGGTCAGATCCACCGCCACGGCCATGGTCACGTCACCGGGAGTCTTGCCGAACTTCACCAGCCAGGGGGTGTAGAGGGCGCCGTCTCCGCCCGTCGTGGAGGCGATGTAGGCCGAGAGCGCCAGGCTGCATTTCTCGAGATCCACGCCGCCGATTGTCGAGGGCAGCAGGTCTTCGAGGCCGGCATCCAGGTGAGGCCCGCATGAGAAACCTCCCGTGGGTGACGGGACGGGTGAGCCGGAGGCACCCGCCGAGCCGGAGGCGACCGCCGGGCCGGAGGCACCCGCCGAGCCGGAGGCGACCGCCGGGCCGGAGGCGACCGCCAAAGGCGCGCCCGACGGGGATGCAACCGCCGCTGCCGGCGATCCCGTCGGACGGGCAGATTGGGCTGCCCCCGCGGTCTTCACCGTGGAACCGCAACCGGTCACGAGACCGGTGAGCACGGCGGCGCCGAGCAAAGCGGATATCGCGGGCATGGAACGGCGGATCATCGATCACCCCAAGCGCTGGAGACTCGCCGCCGACGTATCGGACGGCCGCGATCGTGGCGTCGAGCATGGCCGCCAGCCGACTCCCATGTCAAACCCGGGCGAGCCGGAGCCGGTTTCTGCGTTATCACCGTCCTGCCTGCCCCCACGGTCCTGAGCCCGCACGAAGTGGATGAAGCGGGTCGCCGGCATCGCGATCGCCCTCACCGACGTGAGTCTCGCCGTTGAGCCGTGCGCCTCCGCCTGCCGGGAGACGACACATTCCTGGCGCGAACCAGGAGGCCGCTACTATGGCCACCGCCAGCCACCACTGCAGACCGTCTGGCGCCGAAGTAACGCCGATCGCGAGCCACAACCACAGCGTCCTCAGCGATAGCATCGAGGGAACGGCCACGAGCAGCCCGTGCCCCCAGAGGGAGGGAGAGGCGACGATCGTGGCGGTGCCGAAGCGAGCCAGGGACTCGCGGCTGGACGCGCGAAACGCAGCCGCGAGGGCTGCCACGGCCAACGCCAGGTACGCCCACAGGGGCACGAACTCCGGCAACCCGAATCCGTACAGTACGGGCACGTTCTGCTGCGAGGTCTGATACAGCCGCAGACCCTCGATCCACGCCTGCCAGGTGCTCACGCCGGTGAGTGGCAGCGCGACGAGGCTCAGCGCGACGACGACAGCCGCGCCGATCGCCAGCTGCCTCCAGCGCCGCTTGCGGGCCAGCCAGAGCGATGCCAGGCCCGTGTACGGCTTGAAGATCGCCCCAACGATCAGGCCCTCGCCGAGCCGCGGCCCAAGCGCGAACAGGGCCAGGGCCGGCACGGCCACGTTGCCGACCCAGAGCCCCTGGAAGAGCGGCGGCCAGACCGCGGCGAAGACCAGCCACCGCCAGGGCAACCCGATGACGCGCAGCGCTGTCAGCCCAAGTGCCAGCGAGCCGCCGACCCAGGCTGCCTGCGCGAGCCACGACGGGAGCTCTGACAGGACGGCGAACAGGGGCAGCGTCAAAGGCGGGTAGAGGAACGGGTATTCGGTCAGGTCCGCCGGCCGGGTAGTCATGGCCGCCTGCAGGTAGACCGGACTTCCAGCCAGGTAGTGCTGTCCGGCCTTAAGGTAGATGCCGAGATCGCGCAGGGGCTGGTAGGTCATCGTCAGGTCCGTCAGGACCATCGCCGCCACGGCCAGGACCGCGGCCGCCTCCACCGGCCGCAGCCACGGCCGGGCCGGCCGGAGGTGGCGCGCGAGCAAGCTCATCCCGAGCAGGCCAAACGCAACGGAGATGCCCCAGGCTGGCCAGTAGCCGAGGCCCGAGCCGAGGGGCACCGAGCGGCCCTGAGTGGCGATCAACACGTAGGCGCCCAGAACGGCGACCAGGAGCCAGCCGCCGCGGCCTTCGAGCGAGAGCTGAGGCAGGCCGTCGAGGGGGCGCCGTTGCTCCATGGCGGTCAGCCTACACGAAGCCGCCGGCATGCCACTCCGTCGCGGCCACTCGACAGCCACGTCCCGATCGGCGGCGGTGGGCTATGCGGAGCGCCCGGAGCCCGTTCCGAATCGGGGGCTCCTCTATGCCCCGAACGGTGCCCCTGCCTCGACCAGGTCGCCGTCGCGGAGCTCAAATATGCGGCGGTCGATCGGCTCATCGGCGGCACGGGCCCGGTCGGCAACGTAGTCGGCGAAGAGGTCCGCGAACTCGTCATCGCCGTCGACCAGCGCTGCGGCGATCAGGAGGTCTCTTTCGGGCAGTCCGACAAGGATGCGGTGGGCCGGTGCCAGGTCCGAAACGAGCCGTCTGCGGACCGCCGCGAGCAGAATGCGCGCCGCATCCAGACCCTCGCCCGTGTCCGACCACACGATCCTGCGGCGCCCGTTGCTCTCGTCCGACCAGCCGGCACTGGCGGACCAGGCGGCCAGGTTGGACATGGCTGCGGCGTGAACCTGATCGGGCCGCACGCCCCATGCGAGAAGATGCTCGACATCGACCACGACCTCGAAGCCGGGCCCGGGGATGACGTACACGATGGGAAGACCGGCCGGTCCGTTCGTCATGATCGGCTTGCCGAGCCCGCCACCACCCGCCGGAACGCGCAGATCCGAACCGTCCGTGCCGGGGGTGCCCACCGGCCGGAGGGCCGGCCTTACCAGCCGCGACGCGGCTGCCCAATCGTGCTCGGGCGCCAGCGACGGAGCGAGCCTGGATGCCGGATCGAACTCCATCGATACCTCCAGCTCGGTAGGCGATACCGCTCCGAATTGGTCAACCCTACACACCCACGAGGGTGTCGACTTGCCCCGCCCGGGCCATCCGGGCGCGTCTCTCGTCGGCACTACCCGCCCGCCCCAGCCCGCCGCTTCGGGCGGACATGTAAGCCGGCGGGCCCGTAGCCCGCCGGCTTAGTTAGGGACTTGAGGGAGGCCGCTCCCGCGGTTCGGTTTCTCGGATCAGCCGCCCATCGTGCGTCGTCGCTGGACCTGGATGGCCAGCAGACCGATCCCGCCGAATTCGAGGCAGATGAGCAGCACCAGCAGTGAAGCGGGGTCATTGCTGTTATTAGAACCGTTGCTGCCGGTGCTGGTTGGAGGCGGTGTCGTGATGTGCCCGGGCGTTGCCGTGGCGCCCTGGAAGCTCTGATACGGGGTTGGAGTCGGGGTCGGGCTGACCGTCAGGACCTCGGACGTACAGGCGCTGGTGGCGCCGCTGTTGTTGGCGTCACCGCTGTAGACGGCCTGCCAGTACCAGGTCCCGGGGCTGTTGAAGGTGTAGCCATTCGAGTTGGGGGCGACGCCGGCGACCAACGCGTTGAAGGTCGGGGTGAGGTTCGCCACCAGAGACTGGCAGCTGGAGTCGCTGTAGAGCCTGTAATAGATCGTGCCGGTCGGGTTGTAGCCGCCGCTGATGGTCGCGCTGTCATAGACGGTAGTGCCGATCGGGACCGTCGACCCCGAGAGCGTCGTCGCGATCGTCGGGCCATAATACCTGCCGACTACCGTCAGGACCTCGGACGTACAGGCGCTGGTGGCGCCGTTGTTGTTGGCGTCACCGCTGTAGACGGCCTGCCAGTACCAGGTCCCGGAGCTGTTGAAGGTGATGGCGTTGGAGT
>JBEKVD010000040.1:0-26110 GCA_049514315.1 Candidatus Limnocylindrales bacterium
GGTAACCAACAAACATACACTACACTACCATCTTCCGATCTGTACGACCCGGCGACGGGCACGTTCAGCCCGACCGGTTCGATGAGGACGGCGCGCGTCTACCACACCGCCACGCTGCTCTCCGACGGCCGCGTGCTGGTCGCCGGAGGCGGCGACGCCACAGCCGAGCTGTACGACCCGGCAACCGCAACCTTCAGCTCGACCGGCTCAATGGCCGTCGCTCGCAGCAGCCACACCGCCACGCTGCTGTCCGACGGTCGGGTCCTGGTCGCGGGAGGCGCTGACAACAATGCCGGTGCCCTTGCCTCGGCCGAGCTGTACCAGCCTTAGGGCTCGGCTCAGGTGAGGCGAGCTCTGCGGATCTGCCCAATTCGAGCCACGCCCCGGGTGTCATCGTCGCGCCGCGGCCAGTGCCGCCGGCAATCGCCGGGCCGGTCAGCCGGAACCATGAGCGGGGCCTCTCGCCGGGACGATGTCGGGCGCGAGCTGGCGCAACGCCGCGGGCCCACGCGCTGACCCCTTTCCCCGTGCGACAATACGCTTCAGGCGAGGAGGCTTGGACGCGCGGCCCACATACAGGCCGCCGGGACCGCGCCGAGCCACTGGCGAGACCGGCCCGCGCCGATGCGTCCCGAGGGAGGATGCGAGGTATGGGCGGGCACCTCCCGACGGAACGGCCCTCGGGGAGATAGCTAATGGCGACGTCATTCGGTTTCTGCTCAACCTGTGGCGCCCCGCGGACCGCTCCAGGTGAGCGGTTCTGCGCCGTCTGCGGTGCGGCCCAGGCGGCCCCGCCGCCGCCTCCACCGCCACCGGTGGCCGCGGCCCCCACACCTCCCGTCTCCCCGCCTTCCTGGTCGATGCCGCAGGCCGCGGCCGCTCCGTCACCTACGCTCCCACCGCAGGGTGCGGCCCCCATCGGTCCGGTCTCGCCACCTTCCTGGTCGATGCCGCAGAGTGCGGCCCCGCCGCCGCCTCTACCGCCACCGGTGGCCCCGGCCCCCACACCTCCCGTCTCCCCGCCTTACTGGTCGATGCCGCAGGGTGCGGCCGCGCCGCCACCTCCCGTCGCTCCCCCTGGCGGGTCGACGCTGCAGCTCGGAGCCCTCGGCAGGATACGCATCACTCCCCCACGGCTGGCAATCGGCGGCATCGTGATTGTCGCGATCATCGCCGTCCTGGCGGTGATCGGCAGCATGTCAAACAGCGCGGGCGGCATCACCTTCAGCCCATCGACAATAAGCTGCTCTTCCCCGGTCGCCTTCACGACAACGACCCGGCTGCCCTCCTCAGTGCATGCCGGAGATACGATCACGATGACGCTGGACGGCAAGACGGTCACGTCCGCGACCCTCTCGGCCGGCGGTTCGACAGTCCAGCAGGTGGACGGCAGCTGGATCGACGTCAGCACCAGCAGCCTGACGTCGATGCAATCGCTGTGCGCGGCCGGAGGATCAGCGGGCGGCTTCGACGTGCTCACCCCCGGGACCCACACGGAACGGGTCCTCGACTCGACCGGCAAGGTGCTGGCCCAGGGCTCCTACACGGTGACGCCCTAGAGTCCGGCGGCCGGATCGTCGTCGACCCGAACATAGGCGAAGTCAGCGCGGAGTCTGGAGGGCGGATCAGTCCAGGTCCGTCGGGGCCCTGAACGGCTCTTGGGGAGATTGCGAATGTCGACGTCGTTCGGTTTCTGCTCAACCTGTGGCGCCCCGCGATCGGTTCCAGGAGAGCGGTTCTGTGGGGTGTGCGGTGCGGCCCAGGCAGGGGCCCTTCCGCCTCCCCCGGAGCCGGTGGCCCCGGCCCCTATCGCTCCTGTCTCCTCGTCCTACTGGTCGATGCCGGAGGGCGCTGCTCCCAGCAACCCTCCCGTAGCTCGATCCCGCTGGTCGAATCTGCCGGGCGCAGCGGCCGGCAGATTGGGCACCACTCGCGCGCGGCTGGTAGTCGGCGGGATCGTGGTCGTCGCGATCCTGGTCACGGTCGCCGGTCTGTCGCGCGGCAATGGCCCAACGACCCCCACTCCCGGCCCCGACGGACCGAGCGGCAGCGCAGCGACGATGGCCGCTGACATCTCGAACACGCCGATCCTGTATTTCGCGACCTCTGCCGACACCACCACGTATTTCCACAACCCCGCGATCAAGATCGACTCGAGCGCCCAGAAGGTCATCCGGTTCCTTCCGGAGAAGAACGTCGCGGATCTCGTGGACCAGAACGCCAGCTACAGCTTCGCGGAATCGGAAATCTATCCGTACACCGTCGACCGCCGGCTGTTCATCCGGAGAGAAGTGGATCCATACGGAAGCCTCGGCAGCACGGACATCTATGAGTACGATCCGCGGACCGGCCAGAAGCTGCGAGAGATCCAGGTCGGCAAACCCAACAGCATCACCCAAGGTTGCGCTGCCATCGTGGGTGACAGCTACTTCTACCAGGTCTCGACCACACGCGACGAGATGGCCATAGACCCGTGGGCCCCCATGGTGGGCGGAGAGTTCATGAAGATGGACCTGTCGAACTCGACTGTCGGAACAGTAACCGAGCTGCTGGGGGCCAGCGAACCGGGCGGCTGTCAGGGCCACCTCGCTGGCGACGACGGCCAGCTCTTCGACGCGGCGTACTTCGACGTGGACTCCGTCAAGCACCTGGAGATCTACAAGCGGGATCTCACGACCGGCAGGATCATCGATACGGCGACGAAGGACTGGGCAGTCGATCATGCGGCAGACTACGGGGACGCGTATTTCGCGTTCGACAACGGCCTTGCCTACTGGGCGGAAGTGAGGACGAGCGACGGGGAGGTCGAGATTTACAGCAACGACTTCGTTTCGCCGAACTGGAGCACGGTCTATGCTGGAGTCCTCCCCGGCATCAAAGGCATCGACTTCTTCGCGTCCAGCAACGGCTATCTCGCCGTCGGGAACCAGTCGGGGGCGGTATTCCTTTTCGATACGCACTCGGGCAAGGGCACGTCGATCAACCTCGGTCTGAGCATCTACGCGATGCAGATCCTGTACATCCGGAGCTGAGGACCGGCCTGCATCCGACTCAAGTTGTGCGTCCTGGGAGGGAGAGGGATGGCTAGACGCAGTGCGGGTGGCCGCGTTCTGTCGAGCCTCGCCGTCGCGGTCTTGCTGGCCGGTTGCACGTCCAGCGTGAGTCCCAGCCCAACCCCGCCGATGCCGACACCACCGCCCCACGGTCGCGGTCGCCACGCCAACGCACACTCCAACGCCTGCCTCGACGCCGGCGAGCGGCACCTTCAGCCCGCCCAGCCCGATGGCGACCGCTCGCGAGAACCAGACTGCCACCCTGTTGTCTGACGGCCGAGTCCTGATCGCCGGAGGGGAAGACGCCAACGAGAATGGCTTCGCCTCAGCCGAGCTCTACGACCCGAAGACCGGCCAGTTCACGGCCACCGGTTCAATGACCGCCGCACGCTACGCGCATACCGCCACCCTGCTGTCCGACGGCCGCGTACTCATCGCGGGCGGGCGGGGCTCGGACGGTGGCCCTGTTGCGTCGGCCGAGCTGTATGACCCGACGAGCGGCACCTTCAGCACGACCGGCTCGATGACCACAGTTCGCGGCGGTCAGACCGCCACCCGGCTCATGGACGGCCGAGTCCTGATCACCGGGGGAAGGTATGTTTGCTGCGAGTCTCCAGGCCCCGATCCAGCTGCCGCCGACCTGTACGACCCGAAGACCGGCACTTTCAGCGCGACAGGCTCCATGACTGCCGACCGCGTAAACCAGACTGCCACGCTGCTCCCGGACGGCCGGGTCCTGATCATGGGAGGCGAGGACTCGGGCAAGTTGGCCGACCTCTACGACCCAATGACCGGCAAGTTCACGGCGGCCGGCTCGACGGCCCGAGTTCGCTCCGCCTTCACGGCGACGCTGTTGCCTGCCGGGCTCGTCCTGCTGGCCGGCGGTTGGGGTGGCGACTCGGATCTCGCCTCAGCCGACCTGTACGACCCGAAGACCGGCATCTTCAGAGCGACCGGTTTCATGAGTACCGCTCGCCAGGACCACACCGCCACGCGGCTCTCCGACGGCCGCGTCCTGGTCGCTGGCGGGTACAACAACCCCGGAATCATCGGCGTCGACTCGCAGGAGTTTGCCTCGGCCGAACTGTACGACCCGGGGACCGGCAGGTTCAGCGCGACGGGTTCGATGGCCAGCGCTCGCTACGACTTCACCGCCACGCTGCTCTCCGACGGCCGGGTCCTGGTCGCCGGAGGTGCGAACGATGATTCCGGGGTTCTGGCTTCAGCGGAGTTGTACCAGCCGTAGGGTCGCGAGTCGGCGCCCGGGCAGCGGATCGACACAGGGAGAAAGGCTCATGACCGAGAACTCGAGTCAGGGCACAGTCAGGTGCCCGCGCTGCGGTACCTAATCCCCGGCCGACACTCAGATCTGTCGGGTCTGTGGCATGGCCCTGAACGCGACACCGGCGCCGCCGTGGACTCCACCCCCCGGACCCGGACATGAACCGGCGCCGGGGGATACCGCACCACTGCCGCCGACGCCCCGCTCCGACCGGACGCAGCCGGGTGCCTACTCTCAGCCGCCGGCGTACCCGCAGCCCGGGGGCTACGGTCGGGCCCCCTGGTATCCCCCTGGTTCCGGTTACGCACCGGCACCCGCCCGCCGCAAGCTGGCGGGCATTCTCGTGGGCCTCGGGGCGAGCCTGCTCCTCGTCGTCCTCATCGCAGGCGCGCTGCTTGTCCTGAAGCCGGGCGCCCCCGGCACGTTCAGCCCGACCGACTACACACCCGGCGCGCGCACCGGCCAGGTCGCCACGCTGCTCTCCGACGGCCGCGTCCTCATCGCCGGAGGCTCCAACTGCTCGCCGAGCTCCGCCTGCTCGTCTCTCTCCTCGGCCGAGCTGTACGATCCCGCGGCAGGCAAGTTCACCCCGACGGGCTCGATGACGACCGCGCGAGCCCAACCGTCCGCTACCAGGCTCTCCGACGGGCACGTGCTGATCGCAGGAGGCCAGGGCGACACGACCTACCTGGCCACGGCCGAGCTGTATGACCCGGAGTCCGGCAGATTCAGCCCAACGGGCTCGATGAACGCCGCTCGCGTCCACTTCACCGCCACGGTGCTCGCCGACGGCCGCGTCCTCCTTGCCGGCGGCATGGATGTCTCGGAGTCGCTCGCCACGGCCGAGCTGTATGACCCGGCGACAGGCAGGTTCGGCTCGACCGGCTCGATGGCCGACGCTCGTTACGGCCACACCGCCACGCTGCTCGCCGATGGCCGCGTCCTGGTCGCCGGAGGAAGCACCGACTCGGAGTCGCTCGCCACGGCCGAACTCTACGATCCGAATACCGGCCGGTTCACGGCCACCGGCTCGATGGCCGGGTCGCGCCAGTACGCCACCGCCACGCTGCTCGCCGATGGCCGCGTGCTCCTTGCCGGCGGCATGGATGTCTCGGGGCCCGTAGCCACGGCCGAGCTCTACGACCCGGCGACCGGCACGTTCAGCCCGACCGGCCCGATGGCCGACGCTCGCGACGGCTACACCGCCACCCTGCTTTCCGATGGTCGCGTCCTTGTGGCCGGCGGACGAGGCGACTCGGGATTTCTTGCCACGGCCGAACTGTACGACCCGGCGTCCGGCACGTTCAGCCCGACCGGCTCGATGGGCACGGCGCGCATCGGCCACACCGCCGCGCTGCTTTCCGATGGTCGCGTGCTGATTGCCGGAGGTGCCGGCGACGCGGGGGAACTTGCCACGGCCGAACTCTACGACCCGAAGACCGGCACCTTCAGCTCGACCGGCTCGATGTGACGGGCTTCGACGTGCGCGGAGAGTCCACGCTGCCCTGGAGCGCGGTTCGGATCTCAGCGTGATCCGGCAGCCGGGCGGGGTCCGTCTCGGCCGACCCGGGGCTGCCGCCGGTTGCAGTTGCGAGGGCCCATTGCGCCGCGCTACGGCGTGATCGTGTACGAACCCACGGCCAGCACGTTCCCCATCGAGTCGAGGAGCTGCATCTCATGCGTGCCGAGGGCGGGTTCTCGATCGCCGTTCACGCCCGAACAGACACTGGCGACCGTGACGTTGTTGTCATACAGCCAGGTGCCATCGAAGAAATGGAAGAACTTCGAGGTGGGAAGGTTGCCCGCCGGCAGGCCGTCCAGCATGACGGTAACCCCGTCGCTGCCTTTCAACGTCTTCGGCAACTTGAGTCGGACTATGGCCCGCCTCTTTGTCCACTGGGTCGAGGAGCAACTGAGGGTCGCAGGGAGGATGGCTATCTGACCGACAGGAGTCCGGCGGGCGACGATCAAGTTGAAAACGAAAAGGGCGATCCACAACAGCCAGATGAAAATGGCGAGAATGAGATCCCCGTACGCGAGACCCGGGAGAAAGGCGAAGATAAGGGCCGCGGCGCCGAAGATATAGATGTTCGTCTTTGTGGAATTCTCGCGCCCGTTCTTCTGGAACCAGGCCATGGCTTGACCGGCCAGCTGCGTGTCGGAGGCGTCGGCTCTTGGCGGGGCGGGTGAGCGCTCAATGGCCGGTGCGGGAGCAGCCGGCGCAGCGGGGCTTGTGGGAGCGGCCGGCGCGGCGACCTGCCCGGGAGCGGCCCGTGCGGCCATTCGTGCGGCAGCGCCAGCCACAGCCGCCGTCAGAGACGCCAGTTGGAGGGACGTCCAGGCGGCAAGCCGACCGAACGTGGACCGGCCTCGAGCTGCCCACGAGTCCAAATCGGGCCGGGTCACCGTCGTGGGGGCCGCCGCCGATGCCAAGGGCGCCGGGGCCGCCGCGGCCGCCGATGACGCTGAAGGCGGTGCCGCCGCCGGTGCCGAGGGCGGTGGCGGTGCCATGGCTGGAGCCGCTGCCGGTGCCGGGGCCGGGGCCGCTACGGCTGCTGCCGCTGCTGGTGGCCGCGTGTCCGAGGCGGGGGCCTTCGGTGAGGCCGATTGGCGCTCCACCAGGAGCCGACCGTCCACCCAGCCGGTCCAGCCGTTGATAGCCCGGACCTGCGCCCACGCCCCGACCCGCGCCACGACGAGAAGCTCGATCCTTTCGGAAAGCCTGGTGATGGGCGGGCGCGTGAAAACGGGAGCGTCCCAGGCCGCGATTCCGCCTGGGGGCACGACATGCGTCGGGGACCAGCCACCGGCCATGGAAGCCATCCCATTCCTCCTCTTCTGCACCGAGCCCTGCGACCTCGCGGCGTTCAAAGGCGTCTCGCGACTCACTTGAGCCCTCGCCCGGCGCGGCTTCTCCCACCGCATTCTACGGCTCGAAGCGTCCAATTCCCAACGTTCGATCATCTCGGCTGGGGCCTGAAGTAGCCGGTCGCGTCGCAGACGAGATCGGTCATGTTGCCGTCACTCCAGGGCACGGCGCCTGGACTGGACCCCAGCGCCGTTACAGCCGGACCGCGAGCCCAGGTCGCACGGCACAGACGAGAGAGCGGCCTTGTTCGGTCGACCCGCGGGTCACGCGGTCACGAGATCACCCGGTCCCGGTCCGGCCCCACTGTTACCATGGCGACGACCGTGGTGCCCGGAGCGCCGTGGGTCCGAAGAGAGTGGGCCATGGTCGAGAACGACCCGGCCGAAGCTGCGGACACTTCAATGCCGCCGGCGCAGGGTCTGGCGTCGGCCTGGGGATCCCCGCCCGGGTTGCCGCCGCCCGATCCGCTCCGGCCCGGGTTCGGGCTCGGCGCGCATGCATATCCGGGACCCGTGCCGGGCCTGAAGTGGGGTGGTGTCAGGGAGAGGTTCCTGGCCCTCTTGATAGACCTCTTCATCGTCGTCGGCATCCCGTTCGCGATCTTCATGGGGGTTGTCGTGCCGTTCGTTGCCTTCACCTCGCCGACTGAGGATGTACCCGTCCGGGCGTTCTACGCCATCTTCCTGTCCTGGGTGGTCTGGTGGGTATTCGCCCTGATCTACCACCCGACCTGCTGGTACTTCTTCGAGGGGACGCCCGGCCAGAGGATGATCGGCCTGCGCGTGGTTCGGGCGTCGGACGGTCGTTCTCTTGGCGTCGTCGCGGTCCTGGTTCGCTACGTCATCTTCTCTTTCGTCACGATCCTGGTTCCGCTGGGGATCGTCTCCGGCTTCGTGACTGCGAACGACCCGTCCAAGCGAGCCTGGCACGACGAGCTGGCGCAATCGGTCGTCGTTCAGCGGCTCTAGCCCGATACCCGTCGACGGCGGATAACCCCCCAGCCGAGTTGCTCACGAGAGGAGGGCCGGCGCTTATCGCAGGCCGAGATCGGGGTGGGGGAGGGTCGGAGGCGCTGCGGCCCAAGGACGGCAATGAGTTCCGGCCGCGCGACGCGACGAGGACGCTCCGCAGCGGCCTCTCCGTCAGATGTGCCGGTGCAGGTCGGTTTCCGGCGTCGTTTCCGGCGCGTCCAGGTCCCTCGGTGGCTGCTCCCAGCCCATCTGATCTGCCTCGCGTTTCGCCAGGTTGAGGTACACCACCTCGTGTTCGACGTTGGCGATGTGGGATGCCGGAACGTACAACCGGCCGTGAAGTCCCGTTCCCGACGCGAGGATGTAGTTCTGGCTTACGCCCTGGACGGTGCCAAAGCGGCGCCCGTCGTTTCCGACGATCGCCCAGCCGGCCTTGAGGTCCGTCATGCGCATCCGGTTTCGACCTCCTAGCCCTTTCGTCAGCGCCCACTTTAGAGGGGGCCGGCCAAGGGTTCCAGACCTCCCGCTACGGGAGCTGCGTCGCCGGCATAACAGGCCCCGATCCCGCCCCCGTCCGCTCGACCGCAGCCGCGATCTCCGCCAGGTCGTCGGGCATGAGCGCCAGCGAACCCCCCGGTAGCCAGGCGTCCACCTGATCGGGACGGCGCGCCCCGACGATTGCGCCGGTCACGCCCGGCCAGGCGAGAGTCCAGGCCACTGCCACCGCCGAGACGGTGGTCGCGTGGCGGGCCGCGACCGGCCGCAGGGAGTCGCGCAGGGCCAGGTTCGCCGACAGAACCGGCTCGTTGTAGTCGGCCTCCATGCGACGCCAGTCGGTCTCCGCCATCGAAGCTATTCGGGCCCGAGAGAAGGAGTCGGTCAGGAGCCCCGAGGCCATCGGGCTGTAGACGATCACGCCTGTGCCGTGAGCGGCGCACCATGGGATCACCGTCGCCCCGGCCTCGCGGCTGATGAGCGACAGGGGCGGCTGCAGCGAATCGACGTGGCGGACGCTCTCGCACCGCTCCAGCAGGGCGACGTCGTAGTTGCTGACGCCGATTGCGCGAACCTTGCCCTCGTCCTGGAGCCGGGTCATCTCGCCCCACGATTCCTCGGGAGGCACGCCCGACTCGTCGGGAACGTGGATCTGGTAGAGATCGATCCGTTCTACTCCGAGCCGCTTGAGCGACGCCTCGCACTCGCGCCGGATGGATTGCGGCGAAGCGATGCGGCGCGGCGCGGCGTGAGGTCTGGCCGGGTCCCCGACGACGCCACACTTCGTGAAGACCAGTGGCCGGTCGCCGACCGGCAGCCGTTTCAGAGCCCGTCCCACCACCTCCTCCGAGTGTCCGAGGCCGTACACGGCAGCCGTGTCGATCCAGTTCACCCCGGCCGCGGCCGCGTGAAGGATGGCCGCTACCGAGTCGTCGTCGCTCTGGTCTCCCCAGCCGAAGGCCCAGTCGCCCCCGACCGCCCAGGAACCGAAGCCGACAGCCGTGATCTCGATGCCGCTCGCACCGAGCTTGCGGACGTTGATATCCATGTGGTCCTCTCCTCCGTGGCGCGACACGCCTGTCCGGGCAATTGTGCGCCGTCGTGGCGCCACTGATGGTCGCTGGAGCCGGGGTCGATTGCGGCGTGCTGCGCGATGGGCCGGTCGGCGTTGCCGGCCCGAGGCGCGATCCAAGCTGCAATAGGCGAAACCGTGGAGCGAAGGCGAGTGCCACAATCCCGGGGTGCAGCAGGTGCAGGACCCCTTGGGAGAGAGCAGGGCCGCGGTCCGCGGCTCCAGCCGCGTGCCCGGCAGCTCCGGGGCGGCGTCACTGGAGTTCCGCGGCGTGTCCAAGCGGTACGGGTCCGCCACGGGCTCGGGAGGCGCCGTGAACGACCTGTCGTTCGTGGTTCCGGCCGGGGCGATATGCGTTCTCGTCGGGCCTTCGGGCTGCGGCAAAACGACCAGTCTCAAGATGGTCAACCGGCTCATCGAACCGAGTTCCGGGCAGATCCTGATCGACGGTGTGGATGTCGGAACGGAGGACGTCACCGCCCTGCGGCGGCGCATCGGCTACGTGATCCAGCAGGTCGGCCTCTTTCCGCACCTCACGGTCGGGCGGAACGTGGCCGTGGTGCCGGCACTCGTCGGCTGGTCCGGAGAGCGCCAGCGCGCCCGAACTCGAGAGCTGTTGTCGATGGTCGGGCTCGATCCCGATCGCTACGCCGACCGCTACCCCGCGCAGCTCTCGGGCGGGGAACGCCAGCGAGTGGGCGTGGCCAGGGCCCTGGCCGCGGATCCGTTGCTGATGTTGATGGACGAGCCGTTCGCCGCGGTCGATCCGATCGTCCGCGAGCGCCTTCAGGACGAGTTCCTCCGGCTGCAGCGGGAGTTGGCCAAGACGATCCTCTTCGTCACTCACGACGTCGACGAGGCGATCAAGATGGGCGACCTGATCGCAGTCCTGGCGGAGGGCGGCCGACTGGCCCAGTTCGGGCCGCCGGACGAGATCCTGGCCCACCCGGCCTCGGATTTCGTCGCCAGGTTCGTCGGCCAGGATCGCGGCCTCAAGCGCCTCTCGCTCCGAACGGTCGCGGATCTCCGGGTCGAGCCGATCGGGGAGCGGGAGGGGCTGCCGGCCTTCCCACCCGCAACGACGCTCCGGGACGCGCTTTCGATCCTGCTGGCCGCCGACACGAGAGGCGGCGTGGTCCTCGGAAACGAGGGCAAGCCGCGGGGCCTCGTCACGGTCGACGCGATCGCCAGCGCCCTGGCGGACGACGCGGGCGGGGCTGCGCGGACGTGAACGGCGAGCCGCTCGTCCGCTGGGACTGGCTGTTTGCTCACCTGGGCCCGATCGGGGATCGTGTCGGCCAGCACCTGTACCTCGCCACGATCGCGGTCGGAATCGGCTTCGGGATCTCATTCGTGCTGGCTGCGCTGTCGATCCGCCGCCGGCGGCTCTTCCCCCTGATCACGATCGTTGCGACCGGCCTGTACGCGATTCCGAGCTTCGCCATGTTCGCGGCGCTGGTGGCCGTCACCGGCATCACTACCCTGACGGCCGAGATACCGCTGGTCCTGTACACGCTCGTCCTCTTCATCCCGAACATCGTGGCCGGTTTCGACGCCGTGCCGGCCGACGTCCTGGAGGCCGCCGACGGCCTCGGCTACACCGCCGGCGAGAGATGGTGGCGCGTGGAGCTGCCGCTGGCCGTTCCGCTCGTGGTGGCCGGGTTGAGGCTGGCGACGGTCTCGACGATCGGCCTGGTGACCGTCTCCGCGATCCTCGGCGACAGCTTCGGTGGGCTCGGCTACTACATCCTCGACGGCTATCAGCGCCACTTCACGACGGAGATCCTGGTCGGGGGCCTGCTGTCGATCGGCCTGGCCGCGCTCGCCGACTTCGGCTGCGTCCTCCTGCAGCGTTTCCTGACGCCGTGGGCGGCAGCCCGCGCGGCGGTTCGGTGATGGACATCTTCAGCGCGACCGGGCAGTGGCTTGCCGACCCGCTCAACTGGCAGGGCCCCAACGGCATCCCCGCCCGGCTCTTCGAGCACGTCGAGCTGAGCGGCGTCTCGCTCCTGCTTTCGGCGTGCGTCGCGCTGCCCCTGGGTCTCTGGATCGGCCACACCGGCCGCTTCTCGTGGCTGGTCGTGAGTTCGGCCAACGCCTGGCGGGCGCTGCCGTCGTTCGCGGTCATCGGGCTGCTCGTGCCGTTCACGACGATGATCGACCCGAACCTCGGGTTCACTCTCTATCCGACCATGATCGCGATGATCGTCCTGGCCGGGCCGCCGATCCTCGTCAACGCCTACCAGGGGGTCGCGGGCGTCGATCGAGACCTCGTGGAGGCGGCTCGAGCGATGGGCATGCGCGATCGGCAGATCCTGCTCGGACTGGAGATCCCGATCGCTCTGCCCGTGCTCGCGACCGGCCTTCGTTCCGCCGCCGTCCAGGTGATCGCGACCGCCACGCTCGGAGCCACTTTCGGGTTCGGGGGCCTGGGGCGATACATCGTCCTCGGCGATGCCAACCGGGACGACGGCGAGCTGTTCGGCGGAGTCGTCCTGGTGGCGGCTCTGTCCCTGACCGCGCTCGCCGTCTTCACGCTCCTGGAGCGGCGCCTGGTCTCGCCCGGGCTCTCGAGCCGTACCGAGGGCTGAGCCGGGTCGGCCGTCGGCACGCGGGAGGTTCGTCAGGCGGGCGCCCCCTCGGCCGGTGGAATTGTGTCGACCGGCCGAGCCTATAGTGGCATTACGTCGCGGCGGTCCCTTTCGCAGACCGCGCGGCTCGTATGGGAGGTTACCCAGATGCGGCTACCCCGCATGCTCGTCCTCGGGGCGTCGATGCTGGTGCTGTTGAGCGCCTGCTCGACGGGTGGGGCGAGCAGTCAGCCATCGACAGGTGCAACCAGCGTCGCCAAGCCGACGGTGAAGATCGGCTCCGACGCGTTCTATGAATCCAAGCTCATGGCCGAGATCTACGCCGAGGCCCTCGAGGCCAAGGGCTACACGGTCGACCGGACCGGCTTCGGTCTCGGCACCCGCAAGGTAACTGCGGCTGCGCTCGAGAGCGGTCAGATAGACCTCAAGCCCGAGTACATCGGCAGTGGCCTGGCCTTCTACGACCCGGGCAAGGCCACCGGCGACCCGGCCGCCAACGCGGCCGCTCTGCAAACGATCCTCACCGGCAAGGGCGGCGGCATAACCGTCCTCGACTACTCGCCCGCGGCCGACCAGAACGCGTTCGTCGTTACCAGGGCGACTGCCACCAAGTTCAACCTCACGACCCTGAGCGACACGACGGCGGTCCAGGCCCAGCTCAAGTTCGGCGTCGCGACCGACTGCTCCACGAACCCGGTCTGCGCCGCCGCGCTCAAGAGCGCATACGGGCTGGACCTGTCCAACGCCCTCCCACTGTCCGCCTGCGACCAGCCGATGGTCGACGCCCTGGCGGCAGGGACGATCACGGTCGGTGAGCTGTGCTCGACGCAACCCGATATCGCCCAGAATGGCTGGGTCGTCCTGACCGACGACAAGCACACCCAGCCGGCCGACAACATCGCCCCTCTCGTCCGCAACGACTACCTCGCGAAGGTCGACAAGGCGAGTTTCGAGGGGATCCTCAACGCGGTCTCGGCGGCCATGACCACGGCCGAGCTGACCAGCCTCAACGCCGAATACGTCTTCGCCAAGAAGGACATCGCCACGATCGCCAGGGAGTGGCTGACCTCGAACAACCTCAACTGAGCACCCCGGCTGGGCCCGCAACTTCGACTGCCCCCGTCGCTCGACGGGGGCAGTCCCGTGTCGGGGCCTCAGCCGCCGGCGGTCGGCTCGGCCGTGGCCGCCGTGCTCGAGCCCACGGCCGTGCCGCCGTCTGAACGCTCCGGATCGCGGATCCCGAGCCCGTTGGCGAGGGCTCCGGCCAGGAGCAGGCCGGCGGCCAGTCCCATGGCAAGGCGGAATGAATCCGTGGACGCCTCTCCGGCGCCGGCCGCGAGGACGGGGCCGACCGACGGGTCCGGCCGGTTGAGCGGCGAAACCTGCTGCCGAAGCTGGGCGGAGGAAGTGTCGATCCCCGGTACCTTGCTCGATAGATCGGCATAGAAGGCCCCCGTGATCGCGACGAAGATCAGCGCCCCCGCAAGCTGGGGGCCGACTCTCGAGATGGCGTTGTTCACCGCGGAACCCAGGCCGGCCCGGTTCTCCGGCACCGACGCCATCAGGGCCGTGGTGAGCGGGGCCACGGTAACCGCCAGCCCCAGGCCGAACAGGATCGCGGTCGGCAGGAAGTCGACCAGGTAGCCGCCCGATGGAACCCAGCTGGCCGGATTCCCGGGTTGGAGATTCCAGGCCGAGCTGCCGTACGGCATTCGAGTGAGCCACAGGATCCCGATAGCCATCAGCGCGGGCCCGATGGCCATGAACCGGCGGGGTCCGAGGCGAGCTCCGAGTGCGCCGATGCGCGGCGAGAGGATCACGAGCAGCAGTGCGCCCGGCACGCCGATGAACCCGGCTGCAGCTGCCGAGTACCCCAGCGTGCCCTGGCTGAATATCGATTGCTGGTAGCCCACCACGTAGAGCGCGCCGTAGATCAGGAACGTGGACAGGTTCGTGACCGCGAAGTTGCGCGACCTGAACAGGCCGAGCGGGACGAGCGGGTGGCGGCCGGCGGCCATCAGGACCACGAACAGGACGGTCGCGGCCGCGCCGATGACCAGCGCGACGGGCCCGACGGCGTCCCGCCACTCGTGCTGCTGCCCGTAGATGGCCCCGAAGGTGAGGCCGCCCAGGGCCACGGCCACAACGGCGGCCCCCATCCAGTCGAAGGACCGTCCGGCCTCCGGGTTGCGGCTCTCCTCCACGTACCGCCAGGTTGCCCACAGGGCAATGACCATCAGGGGCAGGTTCAGGAAGAAGACGGCCCGCCACGAGATGGTCTCGACCAGGATGCCGCCCACGACCGGGCCGAGGATGACCGTGGCCGCGGATGCCGCGGCCCAGAGCCCGAATGCCCTGCCGCGTTCCGCACCTTCGAACGTGGCGGTGAGAAGCGCCAGCGATCCCGGCACGAGCAACGCCCCGGCCGCGCCCTGGACGACGCGGAAGAGGATCAGCGTCTCGATGGTGGGCGCGAAGCCGCACAGCACCGAGGCGGCGCCGAATCCCACCAGGCCCATCGTGAACAGGCGGCGGCGGCCGTAGGCGTCGGCCAGGGCGCCGGCCAGGATCAGGAGCGCGCTCAGGCTGAGCAGGTAGGCGTTGTAGACGTACGACTCGCCCTCGAGCGCGCCGAAGTTTGCGCTCGGGAGGTCCTGCCCGATCCGCTGGAGCGCGACGTTCACGACGGTCGAGTCGAGGAAGACCATCCCCGAGCCGAGGATCGCGGCCACGAGCGTGCCCGTCCGGCGGTTCACGGGCGAGCGGCGCGGAAGGCTGGATCGGTCATTTCCACATCGGCGCTCGGTCCTCCCAGACGATGAGGCCATGCTGATCACGCAGCTCGACATGGGCAACGCACGTCGCGCCAGGTGCGGCCGCGGCCATGCACGACCCTGCCCGCCCGCCGCCAGCCGGCCGGCCCGGTCAGGGTCGGCCGGCTGAGGCGAGCCTCTCGTGCGACTCGCCGGCGGGTCTGCCATCGACGCGACTACCTCTCAGGCGTCGTCTGATGCGTCGTCTCGCGCGCTCGGGCCACCCGTCGCCGCCGCCTATACTGAGGCCGTGATCGACTCGAAGCCCTTCGACCGAACCGCCGCCGATGCCATCCTGACCGGGTTGCGCCGGACGCGCCAGGTTCGGCAGTTCACCGATGAGCCCGTCTCCAATGACGACCTCCAGGCGATCCTGGAGGTCGCTCGCTGGTCGGGCAGTTCGATCAACCGCCAGCCCTGGACCTTCATCGTCGTTCGCGAGCGGGGCGACCTTCAGCGGTTGGCCGAGCTCGCGCCGTACGCGGGGCACGTCGCCGGCGCAGCAGTTGCGATCGCCATCGCGATGGGCGGCGATAACGCCGAATGGGACGCCTACGACGAGGGTCGCGCGGCCGAGCGCATCCTGGTCGCTGCGAACGCGCTGGGGCTCGGCGCCGCGATCGGATGGGCGACCGGGCAGATGCGTCCGCAGGTCGCAGGGTTCCTCGGCCTGACGCCGCCGAAATTCGTTCGGACGATCGTCTCGCTCGGCCACCCGACAGAGGCAGCGCGGCGGCCTAAGTCGGCGCCGGGAACGGCCAGGCGGCCGCTCAAGGATCTCGTGCGCGAGCTCTGAGGCGGTGGACCGGGAGATGCAAGCAAAGCCAGACTCCGGCCGCGTGGTGCTTCGTCCGGCAGACGCAGCGGACAGGGCTACCCTGCTTGAGTTCAGGTTGGCCATGTTCGGCGACATGGCGGCCGGCAAGCCCCGCTCTGCAGCCGTGCCGCCGGCCGATCCGGCCGTCTTGCGAGCAGCGAACGAGCGATGGCTGGATGAGCACTTCGGGCGTGACTTCATCTCGTGGATCGCCGAGCTCGACGGCCGGCCCGTCGCGAGCGCCGGCCTGCTGTGGTTCGAGCATCCGCCCGGCCCCGCCAACCCGGGCGGCCTGGAGGCATACATCCTGAATGTCTACACCAGGCCGGAGGCACGTCGGATGGGGCTGGCCCGAGCGCTCGTCGAGCGGCTCGTCCAGGTGTCAACGGATCGCGGCGTGCGCCGGATCTGGCTTCGCACCAGCGACGAGGGGCGGCCGCTGTACGAGTCCATGGGCTTCCGAACCGGGGACTACATGGAACTGACGTCGTAGCAGGCTGGAGCCCGACCTCATGCGAACGGTCCTTTTCGACTGGGACGGAACGATCGTCGACTCGATGCGCGCTGTCTTCGAGACCGAAGTGGCCATCTGCCGCCAGCTGGGCTTGCCGTTCGACGAGTCGATCTTCCGGCGCACCTTCTCCCCGAACTGGCGGCTGATGTACCGCTCGCTCGGGGTTCCCGAGGACCGAATCCCGGAGGCGAACCAGATCTGGGCGGCCACGTTCCACAGCGATCAGATGCTGCCGTTTCCCGGCATCGAGAGCGCGCTCGCTCGGCTGGCCGCGGCTGGTTACACGCTCGGGCTCGTCACCAGCGCCGACCGGGCCGAAACCGAGCCCGGGCTGGCACGGGTGGGCCTCAGCGAGCTGTTGAGAGTGCGGGTCTTCGGCGACGACATGGCGGCAGGCAAACCCGATCCGCGGCCGCTGCAGCTGGCGCTCGAGCTGGCCGGTGTGGCCCGGCCGCAGGATGCCCTCTACGTTGGAGACGCGCTCGACAACATGCGGATGGCCGCTGCCGCCCGCGTTCGAGGGATCGGGATCGTATCCATGCTGGCCACGGCCGAGGATCTCCTCGCGGCCGGGGCGTCCGAGTCGGCCGCCTCGGCCGTCGAATGGGCCGATCGGTTCCTGGGGAAGCAGTCCTCCGAAGGGTAGCTCCCGAGATCGCTGCAGACGGGTGATACCATCGGCCCAGCTTCGCACTGGTTGGGAGACGAGCGATGACGATTGATCTGACCGTGGGCCTGGTCAACCGGCCCGGCACGCTCCTGCGCGCGACCGACGCCCTGGCACGGGCGGGCATCAACATCGACGGCGCCTGTGGCTATCTGCACGCGGGCCAGGGCGTGTACCACGTGCTGGTCCAGGAGGCCGAGCGGGCGCGCCGGGCGCTCCTAGACGCAGGTCTCGAGATCCAGGCGGAGCGACACGTCGTGGTCACCCCGATCGAGAACCGGCCCGGGTCGGAGGCGGAGGTGCTTCGTCGCGTGGCCGAGGCGGGCGTCAACATCGACCTGCTCTACGCGACCGCCGACGGCCGACTTGTGCTGGGCGGCGACGACGTACCCGCCATCCGGCGCGCCCTGGGCTGACCGCCCGCCCGGCCCCCTTCGGGTCCGTTGAGACGCGCGCCGTCAGGTCTCGGCGGCCCCCCTCGGCGTTTCGCCTTTCCGGCACGCTGCGCGGACGGTGTTGCCTCGCGCGGCTCCGGTCGATAGCCTCAGCGTCCCACCAGGATCACCAGCACGATCGCAATCACGACGGCCGCCACGAACGCCACCGCCGGAATACGGAGCCGTGCAGTCTCGCGGGGAGCGCCGACTCCGCCCAGGGTATTGGGGGTGTTTTGATCGTGGAGCACGTTGATGGGCGGGCCCGCCTGGGCCTGGTTCTGCGTCGGTCTGGCCATGGCTGCCTCCGTGAGCCCGCGTCGCCAGAGCATCATTGCGGTCGGGGCCCTTCTGACGGCCGCCGGCCGGCGCTCTGACCTGTATCGTCATGCATTCTAGGCCCGGCCCGGCGCGGCCGCGAGGACGGTTGTTCTGCCGCCGTCTGAGCCTGCCGGGTTCTCCGGACTCGGGTCCTCCGGGCTCGAGTTGCCGCCTCCGAGGCCACCGCTCACGGCCTCGCCGCTAACGGGGCGGCCGTGTTGCGGTCGAGCCGGTAGGCCCGCTTCGCTAGGCCGTAGGCCAGCTCGTGGGCCATGATTCGTGCGTCGTTGGAGTCGACGATCCCGCGGACGACGAGGCCGGCGAGCCAGTTCGCGCTTGCGCGCCGCCAGACGTCGTGCCGGACGGGGATCGAGCAGAAGGCGCGCGTGTCGTCGTTGAACCCGACCGTGTTGTACAAGCCGGCGGTTTCCATCACCTGGTCGAAGTAGCGGGCCATCCCATTCAGGCTGTCGTGGAACCACCAGGGCGGGCCGATCCGGAGTGCGGGGTAGTGACCCGCGAGCGGGGCAAGCTCGCGAGCGTAGGCGGTCTCGTCGAGGGTGAACACGATCAGCGTCAGGCGCGGATCGTTCCCGAACCGGGCGAGGAGCGGCCGCAGGTTGCGGGTGAACTCCGCGGCGACGGGGATGTCTGCCCCCATGTCGGCTCCGAAGCGCTCGAACAGGGCCCGGTTGTGGTTTCGGAAGGAGCCGACGTGGAGCTGCATGACGAGCCCGTCCTCGACGCTCATCCGGGCGAACTCGATCAGCATGTGGCCGGTGAAGCGCCGGGCCTCTTCGAGGGTCACTTCACCTCGGAGGGCATGGCCGAGAATCGCGTCGGCCTCGGCCTCGCCGAGCGATTCGGTGTAAGCGGACTCGACGCCGTGATCGGCCGCAACCGCGCCCATCGAGCGGAAGAACGAGCGCCGCTCCTCGAGCGCAGCCACGAGCGCGGCGGTCCGCGTGAGCTCCCGCCCCACGGACGCCGACAGCGCGTCGAAGCGGTCCCGCCAGCCGGGGCCGAGGAGGTCGACTACGCCGTCGGGCCGGAACGTCGGGCGCACGTCGCCCGGCCAGCCGGATGCGCGGATGGCGCGGTGGCTTTTAAGCGGGTCGGCTGCGTCGTCGGTCGTGCAGAGCGTCTCGATTCCGGCCCGCTCGAAGAGGGCGCGCGGCCGGAACTCCGGGCGGGCGAGCTTCGCCGACAGCTCGTTGTACAGGGCCGCGGCATTGTCGCCCGTGAGCGGCTCGTCGATCCCAAACACCTCGCGGAGCTAGTCGGCAAGCCAGGAGCCGGACGGTGTCGCCCGAAAGAGGAAGAAGTTGTCGGCGAAGAGCTGCCAGGCGCGCCGGTGGTCGGTCTCGGTCTCAGTTGCGCTCGTGGTCGCGCTCGCCGGGCCGGCCGAACGCCCGTTTCGGACCGGGACCCCGAGCGCCTCGAGGGCGATCCCCTGTGAGTAGAGCATCCGCAGGATGTAGTGGTCCGGGATGATGAACAGGTCCGTGGGCGTCCCGAAGGTCGCGTCCGGGTCGGCCAGGAGTCGCGGGTCGACGTGGCCATGCGGGCTGACGATCGGAAGGCCGGCGATGCCGTCGTAGAGGTCGCGGGCGACCTGCCGCTGGGCCGGATCCGGTGCGAAGAAGCGGCTGGCTGCCGGGCTCGGTTCCGGGTTCATGGGCACGCTCCGCAAGCTGTCGATCGTAGTCTACGCGCCGGACTCGCCCGACTCGCCGGATCGCCCGACTCCCGGACTCGCCCGACTCGCCAGACTCGACGACTGAGCGGGGCGCCCGACGCGGGGGCTGCCACGACATCTCCTGATGTCGGCGGGTGCAGCCACAGACCGGTCAATCTGCCCCTGCGCCGGGGCGAACGGCCCCCGGCAGGTCCGGCGCCGACTCGTTATGCTCTTGCGAGAATAGCGCTCGGGATTGATGGCATGGACGACGCCGTTTCGGGCAGGCACTCCGCGGAAACGCGTCCGAGGGGTATCCATCTCGGAGGCAAGATCTGGCTGGTCGATGGCGCCATGCCGGTATTCGGGACCGGGATTTGCGAGCTGCTCAGCCGTGTCGAAACGACGGGGTCGCTCCGCCGGGCAGCCTCCGACATGGGCATGGCGTACAGCAAGGCGTGGCGCATCGTTCGCCGGGCCGAGGACCATCTCGGCTTCACGCTGCTCGAGCGACGGGCCGGCGGCAAGGGAGGCGGAGGCTCGATCGTCTCCAATGAGGGCAGGTGGCTCGTCGGATCCTTCGGTGCGCTGGTGGGCGAAGCCGAGGCCCTCCTGGACGGCCTCTACGCGAAGCACTTCGGCAGTCGGCTTCTCGCGGGCAGCGAGATCCGGCTAGCAGGGACACGCACAAAGCCAGGTTCAAGTGACAGGCAGTAGCGCGATTGCCGTCGACGGGTTCGGCCGCGGCATTGACTACCTGCGGATCTCGGTGACGGATCGATGCAACTTCCGGTGCGTCTACTGCATGCCGGCCGAAGGCGTCGCCTGGATGGATCGCTCGGAGATCCTCACGTATGAGGAGATCGAGCGCTTCACCGCCGTCGCCGCTGCCGAGGGGATCTCGAAGATACGTCTGACCGGGGGTGAGCCCCTCGTGCGCAGGGGGATCGCGGACCTGGTGCACCGGCTCAGCGCATTGAGCGGCATCACCTCGCTCGCGATGACCACCAACGGTACGCTGCTGCCGAACCTGGCCGGCGACCTGGCCGTCGCGGGCCTGGTCGGCGTTAACATCTCGCTCGTCTCGCTCGATCCCGACGAGTACTCGCGCCTGACCAGGGGCGGCAAGCTCGCCGACGCGCTGGCCGGCATCGACGCGGCTCTCGCCGCCGGCCTGCACCCGGTCAAGATCAACGTGGTCGTGGCGCGTTCGTTCAAGCAGGACCTGGTGTCCTTCGCGAGGCTGACGATGGAGAGGCCCATCCACGTCCGCTTCATCGAGTACATGCCGATCGGCGGCGAGGGCTACTGCGGCGAAGGCGTCGAAGGGGCGAGCGCCTGGACTCGAGCGGACCACGTGCCGGCTCACGAGATCCTGGGCAGGCTCGGAGTCGAAGGCGCCGCCGCCGGTTTCGGCCGGCTCGAGCCGGCCGACGAGAAGGAAGCTCCCCCCGGCTGGGGGCCAGCCAGCTACTACCGGTTCGATCGAGCCGCCGGAACGATAGGGGTCATCTCGCCCCTCTCGCAGGGCTTCTGCGATCGATGCAACCGCTTGCGGCTGACCGCGGACGGCAAGCTGCGGACTTGCCTCTTCTCCGATGACGAGCTCGATGCGCGCCAGGTTCTCCGTCACGGCAGCGAGGCGGACCTGCGCTCGCTCATGCTGGCGGCGGTGGCCGCGAAACCTGAGTCGCACAACATGCGGATTGGCACGGTTCGCCGGATGTCGCAGGTCGGAGGCTAGGCGGATGGGCGACGTGCATCTCACCCACCTCGATGAGCATGGCGCTGCGCGGATGGTGGATGTGGCGGGGAAGGTCATCACCCATCGAAGAGCAGTCGCCGGCGCCGTCATCCACATGCGCCGCGAGACGCTGGCGATGATCGTCGACGGTCGCGCGCCGAAAGGGGACGCCTTCGCGGTTGCCCGGGTGGCCGGCATCATGGCGGCGAAGCAGACGAGCAACCTCATTCCCCTCTGCCATCCGCTTGCGATCACCCAGGTGAGCGTCGATTTCGAGCCCCTCGAAGATGGCGTGCGCATCCGCGCCGCCGTTGAGGCCCACGACGTCACGGGCGTCGAGATGGAGGCGCTGACGGCCGCAGGCGTTGCCGCCCTCACCCTGTACGACATGTGCAAGGCCGTCGACCGTGGCATGACCGTCGACGGCCTGGGGCTGTTGCTCAAGGAAGGCGGCAAGTCCGGGCGCTGGTTCAGCGAGGAGGACCTCTAGCCGATGCCGCTGCCCGGTCCCGGAATCGTCGTCTCCGTAAACCTGTCCCCGAGAAGGACGGTGCGCAAGCGGCGCGGTGAGAGAGGCAGGCTCATCTTCGATCGCGGGTTCGAGGGCGACGCCCACGCCGGAAACTGGCACCGCCAGGTCTCGCTGCTGGGCCAGGAGTCGATCGCCGAGATGGTGGCGCAGGGGCTCAGTGTCGGTCCCGGCGACTTCGCCGAGAACATCACCACGTCCGGCATCGACCTGCTCTCGCTGCCGGTCGGCAGCCTGATCAGGATCGGCCGGGCCGCCGAGCTCGAGATCAGCCAGATCGGCAAGGTCTGCCACACGAAATGCGCCATCTACTACCAGGCAGGCGACTGCGTCATGCCCCGAGACGGTCTGTTTGCGGTGGTTCGGGCGGCGGGTGACGTCCGCGTTGGCGACACCATCAGCGTCCTGTTTCTCGGAGACGGAACGTGCGACCGGACGCCGTCCGCGATGGCGGAGTTCGAGGCGGAGAAAGCAGCCGAGGCCGCCGATGCCGCGGCGAGCGCGAACCCGCGCCTGCCCCGGGCACGAAGCCGCGACCAGCGGAGCGGCGAGTCGGAGGATCCCGTCCGGCCGGTACGTTAGCGGCCCGGCCGAATCAGTCCTCGACCCCGATCATGACCTCGGTCGACTTGACGACGGCGACGACGCGCTTTCCCGGTGCCAGACCGAGCTGGCGTGCGGACTCCGCGGTTATCGCCGCGACGAGCTCATGGCCGCCGGCCACCTGGACGACGACCTCGGCCATGACCGTCCCCTGGGTCACCGTTTTCACCGTTCCCGGGAGTTGGTTTCGAGCGCTCAGCCTCATGTGTGTTCCTCCAGCGGGTGCCGCCGCGGGACCGCTGCCTCGTGTTGCGGCGCACAATCGATACCCCAGTGTAGGGGCGTGTGCGGTCTTCCTACCGGCGCGGAGCGCTTCGCCGTCAACCGGGGCTCCGAAGATCGAGCGCGCGGCCCCAGTGGAACAAACGGACCGCGACTAGGACACCGAAGGCGGCAAGCACCAGGATCGCCGCCGCCGCGATCGAGGCATCCAGGTCTCCGCCCTGGAACTCGCCGTACACGACGAGCGGGAGGGTCTGCGTCCGCCCCTCGATGTTCCCGGCGAACATGATGGTGGCCCCGAACTCCCCGAGTGCCCGGGCCCAGCTCATGACCATGCCCGCCGCGAGAGCGCTGCCGGCGAGGGGGACTGTGACGTGGCGGAAGACGTCGATCTCCGAGCCGCCGTCGACCCGGGCGGCGTCCTCCAGGTCGCGCTCGACGCTCGCGATTCCCGCCCGCGCCGAGCGGACGAAGAAGGGAGCCGACACGAACGTCTGGGCCAGGATAACGGCGAGCGTCGTGAAGGGGATCTCGATCCCGGCCGCCTCGAGCGGACCGCCGAGCGCGCCTCGCCGGCCCAGGGCCAGCAGCAGCGCCAGGCCGGCCACGGCAGGCGGCAGGACGAGCGGCAGATCGACGACCGCCTCGACCAGTCCGGCGCCCCGGAACCGGCGCCGGGCCAGGGCGAACGCGAGCGGAAGGCCGAAGGAGACCGTCAGGACGAGGCTGATCGCCGTCGTGGTCAGGCTCAGGACCAGGGCCGCCAGGACGACCTGCGCGGTCAGGGCGCGGGCAAGGGAGCCGTCGAGTATCGCCCGCCCGACGAGCACGGCGACCGGAAGGCCCAGGAACGTCGCGGCCAGGCCGGCGAACACGAGAAGAGACCACGTGCCCAGGCCTCGGCGCGCCGACGGGCTATTGGCCGCATGACGCATCCGCGTGGCTGCGGGGCCGCCCGATCGGTTCACTGGTTAGCCGGGATCAGGGGGCCGGGAGGAAGCCGAACGAGGCGAGAATCGCCTGACCGCCCGGGCCGGCGAGCCAGCTCAGGAACGCCTGCGCGGCAGCCAGGTTGGCCGATGCCTTGACCACGACTCCGGCATAGGTTGCCGGCACATTCGCCGCCGCCGGCACCGGAATCGTCATGACCTGCGTCGACGTCTTTGCGTCGGTCGCGTAGACGATGCCGGCATCTCCCTCACCGAGGGCGATCTGGGACACGACCGCGGCGACGTTGTCCTGCTTGGACACGATGTTGGCGGTGTACTTCGCCACGAAGTCGGCCGGGTAGCCGGGTTGCTTGGCCAGGTTCGCCACGAGCTGGTTCGCGTACTTCGTGATCGGCACCGTGTCACCGGCGGCGATCACCTTGACGCCGCTCTTCGCGAGGTCGGCCGGAGTCTGGATTCCGGCGGGGTTGCCCGCCGGAACGATGACGGTGAGGAGGTTGCCGGCGAACTTCGTGAGACCGCCGGCGGCAAGGCCCTTGTTTACCAGCTTCTGCGGGTTGGCGGTGTCGGCCGACAGGAAGACGTCCACCGGAGCGCCCTGCTCGATCTTCGTCTCGAGCGCAGTGGACGAGTCGGTCGAGATCGTGAGGGTCGTGCCCGGGTTGGCCGCTTCGTACGCCGTCTTCACGCTGGCCAGGACCGCGTTGAGCGACGACGCCCCGTAGATCGTCAGGCTGGCCGGCGCCGCGGTTGAGGGGGCGGCGGTGGTGGGCGCCGCGGTCGGCGCGCCACTTGACGCGGCAGGCGTTGACGCCGGTACGCTCGGCACTGGCGTTGCGCTGCTCGAACAGCCGGCGAGGACAAGGGCCAGGGCGGCGATCGACGGGGCGAAACGGGTTCTCACTGGCGCTGCTCCCTCCCAGATGGGATCTCGACCATGACGTTGGTGGCCTTCACGATGCACACGACCTCGTCGCCGACCTTCAGCCCGAGCTCGATGACGGCCTCCGCCGTCAGCAGGCTCACCAGCCGGTGCGGACCGGCCATGACTTCGACGACGGCTGCGACTCCGTCGCGCTCGACGCGGGTTACGACGCCCGGAAACCGGTTGCGTGCCGATTGGGCGACGATCGGGCGATCCGGTTTCGAGCGCCGCCGCTCATCGAGGAGTCGGGACACCTCCGAGATGGCGACGACCCGCTGGCCGCCGGCCGAGCGCTCCATCCGGATCGTGCCGTCCGTGTCCCATCGGCGCAGGGTCTCTATGGACACGCCCAGCATCTCGGCGGCCTGGCCGACGCGGAGGCTCGTGGACCGGTTGGCGCGTCTTGCATCCATACCTAGGAAGAATAGCTATTCTGGCGCGCCATAGATATCTGTGATCGGGCCTTGCCCAGGAATGCCTGCCGTGAGGAGGGGCTATCGACGGGTCGCTCGGAGCGCGATCTAGGGCCGGCGTCAGTCGTGGTCGAACGGTCCCGCCAGGGTCACCAACGCGCGATCGGGGCCCGGCGTCAGTCGTGGTCGAACGGTCCCGCCAGGGTCACCAACGCGTGGTCGAGGATCGGCTCGATAGCAGCCAGCGACTCGAGCGCTGCGCGCGGACTGCCGGGAAGGTTCACGATCAGGCAGCGCGTCAGCACGCCGGCAACGGCCCGGCTCAGGTACGCAGAAGGGGTAGACCGGCCGCCCTCGGACCGCATCAGCTCGGGAATGCCGGGCACCTCGTACTCGATGACTGCCCGTGTCGCCTGCGGCGTTACATCGCGCGGTGTCAGACCGGTCCCGCCGGTGGTCAGGATCAGGACGTGGCCTTCCGCGGCCGCGAGGAGCAGCTGCTCAACCTGGTGCCGCTCGTCGGGCACGACCGCCCGATCCACGGCAAAGCCGAGGTCCTTGAGCCGGTCTGCCAGGCCGTCGCCGCCGGCGTCTTGGCGAACGCCTGCCGCCACCCTGTCGCTCACGGTCACGACCAGCGCGCGGCGACGTTCCGGCGCCGGCCCGCCGATCGCTCCCGAATCCACGCCCGGCCGCGGGTTGCCCGCGCCGCCCCTCCCCTTCAGGTTCGCAGCCATCTGATCTCCACCTCCGCCCCGGGGTCGATCCCGTCGAGGGCCTCCGGCACGATCGCGAGCGCGTCCGCCGCGGCCATGGCGCTGAGCACGTGGCTGCCCTGTCGGCCGGCCAGGTGGACTCTCAACCGACCCAGGCCGTCGCGGATGGGAGAGCCGCGCTCGTCGCGGGCGACCGTGACCCGCAGGAACCCGCGTCTCCCCGCCGCCTTCTCGAGCCTGTCCTCCGTGACGGCGCGGTCGGCGTCCACGACCGGCGACGGCAGACCGGAGAGTCGATCCAGGGCCGGCCGGACGAACAGGTGAAATGTCACGATCGCCGACACCGGGTTGCCGGGCAGGCCGAACAGCAGGACGTTCCGCCCGTCCGACGCGCGGGGATTCGACCGACCGAACGCGAAGGGCTTGCCGGG
>JBEKVD010000041.1:0-26041 GCA_049514315.1 Candidatus Limnocylindrales bacterium
TCGACCTGCCGGCCGGACCGTCGGAAGTGATGGTAGTGGCCGACGGCACGGCCGATGCCGCGCACGTGGCGGCCGATCTCCTGTCGCAGGCGGAGCACGGGCCGGACTCCCCTGCCCTGCTCGTCACCTGGGACGCAGGATGTGTCGCATCCGTGGAGATCGAGCTGGGGCGGCAGCTGGAGACGGCTGCTCGCCGGGCGATCCTGGAACGGTCGCTCGCGGCCGGGGCGCTGGCGGTGCTTGCACCGAACCGAGATGCGGCCCTGGATTTCGTCAACGGCTACGCTCCGGAGCATCTCTCCGTGGTCGTCGAGGACGTGGAGGAGGCCGTGGCGCGTCTGCGAAATGCGGGCTCTATCTTCGTCGGGCCGTACGCGCCGGAATCGGCGGGCGACTATGCCTCCGGCGCCAACCACGTCCTGCCGACCGGGGGCCTCGCTCGTTCTTGCGGAGCGCTGGCCACCGACAGCTTCGGGAAGTTCATCCAGGTCCAGCGGATCACTCGCGACGGCCTGGCATCCATACGCGACGCGGTGGAGGCGATCTCCGAGGCCGAAGGGTTGATGGCCCACAAGCGCGCTGTCGAGATGCGCTTTGAGGACGGCGAGCGAGCGCGCTCGTGAGACCGCTGCCGACCTACGCCTGGGAGCCCACGACCGACTTCCTGGCGGCGAAGTACCGCCTGCCACGAGAGTCGATCGTCCGGTTCGACGCCAACACCTCGCCGACTCCACCGGACCTGCGCGACGTCCTGACCGGCTCGTTCGATCCGCCGTTGAGCGAGTACCCCCCGAGCGACTACGCGGCGCTGGTCGCGGCGGCCGCCGAGTCGTACAACGTGGCGCCGGAAGAGCTGGTGCCCACCGCCGGCGCCGACGAGGCCCTGGATCTCATCGCCCGCGCGTCCCTGCGCGAGGGCTCCGTGGCGGTGATTGCCACGCCCACGTACGAGATGTACAGGATCGTCTCGGAGCAGCGCGGGGCAAGTGTCGTGGCGGTACCGCGCCTTGGTCCCGAGGAGGCGTTCGGCCTGGATATCGCCGCCCTGGCGAAGGCGGCCCGGACGGCCCAGCTGGTCTGGCTGTGCGAGCCAAACAACCCGACCGGCGCCTTCGAACCGCCCGAGCGAATCGGCGAGCTGTTGACTCGCTTGAAGTCAGAGGCCGCGCGCGACGGGCGCACGGTCCCGACGGTGGCAGTGGACGAAGCCTACGCGGAGTTCGTGGGCCGAACCGTTCTGCCTCTCCGTCGCGACTACCCGAAGCTCGTGGTCGTTCGCACGCTGAGCAAGGCGCACGCCCTGGCGGGGGCGAGAATCGGCTTTGCCTTCGCCCGACCGGAGACGCTCGCGCTGATTCTCTCGTACCGACCTCCGGCCTCGGTCAGCACCGTCTCCGCAGCCCTGGCCATAGCTTCGCTGCGGCGACCGGAGCTGGCGGCCGCCAACGTGGCCCGCATCGCCGACCAGCGGACCCGGCTGGCGAGGCGCCTGGCAGACCTGGGCTGGCGGCCGTACCCGTCGCAGTCGAACTTCATCCTCGTCCGCTTCAGCTCGCCGGCAGCTGCCGGCGGCGCGGCCGAGGCTCTTCTTCGGCGGGGCCTGGTCCCGCGCACGTTCGGGCCGGACCACCCGTTCGCCGACTGTCTCCGGCTGACCGTCAGGTCGGCCCAGGAGAACGACCGACTGATCGAGGCAGCCAGGGGGATCCCCGCATGAGCAACCAGATCGGCACCGTTGTCGCCTCCGGCGATCGCTGGGCGACCGTCACCAGGTCCACCTGCGAGACCCAGGTCACCGTCACCGTCAAACTGGACGGGACCGGTGAAACGCACATCGAAACGGGAGTTGGTTTCTTCGACCACCTGCTCGGCTCGTTGGCTCACCACGCTCTCTTCGACCTCGACATCGAGGCCAGCGGCGACCTCGTCGTCGACGAGCACCACACCGTGGAGGACGTGGCTCTCGTCCTTGGCGCCGCACTGGCCCAGGCCCTCGGCGATCGCTCCGGCCTAACCCGCTTCGGCGATGCCGCCGTGCCGATGGACGAGTCCGTGGCCACGGCCGTCGTCGACGTCGGCGGCCGCCCCTACGCGGTGGTCGACCTGCCGTTCAAGGGCAGGCGCGCCGGCAAGCTGCCGCTCGATCTGATCGACCACGCATTCGAGTCGTTCGCGCGCGCCGCCGGCGTCACGCTCAACGTCAGGGGCCGGGGCCGCAACGACCACCACCTTGCCGAGGCCGCCTTCAAGGCGCTGGGTCGGGCGCTGTGCGCCGCCGTCACGGTCGACCCGCGACGACACGGCCCCGCCTCCACCAAGGGGGCCCTGGGATGAGGCCGCCGATCAAGGTCGCGGTGCTCGACTACGGCGCTGCGAACATAGTCAGCATCACCCGGGCCCTAGCCGTGGTCGGGGCCGACGTGTTCGAGGCCGCGGAACCGTCGGCGTTGGGCGGCGTCGATGCGATCGTCGTGCCAGGGGTCGGCGCCGCGGGGTGGGCGATGCACCACCTTCGAGAGCGCGGCCTGCTCGAGCCGATCCGAGATTGGGTCCGGGCCGGTCGGCCGTGCCTCGGCATCTGCCTGGGCCTCCAGATCCTGTTCGACGCCAGCGACGAGGGCGGTGTCGAGACGCTCGGCCTCATCGGCGGTCGAACCGTCGCGCTGGTGGATGCCCCGACGCTGCCGCACATCGGCTGGAACTCGGTGAACCTGGTCCGGAGGCATCCTCTGTTCGACGGTATCCCTGACAGCTCGTACTTCTACTTCGTGCACTCGTTCGCCCCTGCGCCGGCCGACGAGAGCCTGGTGGTGGCCCACACGACACACGGCCGACCGTTCGTCAGCGCGGTCGCCAGGGGCTCGCTGTACGGCCTGCAGTTCCACCCCGAGAAGTCTTCCGAGGCCGGGCTTCGGGTGCTGTCCAACTTCGTCGGCCTCGTCGCGGCGACCGCGATGGCCGAGGCGACCGCGGCGGCCGAGGCGACCGCGATGGCCACCGGTTCCGCGGCGGCCGGTTCCACCGAGGTGGCGTGATGCTTGCCCGCCGGGTCATCCCGTGCCTCGACGTCGACAGGGGCCGCGTTGTGAAGGGCGTCAGGTTCCGGAACCTGACCGACGAAGGCGATCCGGCCGAGCTGGCCGGACGCTACGCCTCCGAGGGTGCCGATGAGATCGTCCTGCTGGACATCACGGCCGCTCACGAAGGTCGCGGCACGATGCTCGATGTCGTGCGAAGGACCGCTTCGCGCGCTTTCGTGCCGCTGACCGTCGGCGGCGGCGTCCGCAGCGTCGAGGAGATGCGCGACGTGCTTCGGGCCGGCGCGGACAAGGTCTCGTTCAACACCGCGGCCGTGGCCGAGCCGACGCTGCTGCGGGCCTCCGCGGATCGCTTCGGCAGCCAGGCCGTTGTCTGCGCGATCGATGCCAGGCGTCTCCCGCGCGAAGAGGGTGCCGAGGGACGCTGGGAGGTCGTCACCCACGGCGGACGGCGCCCTGCGGAGCTCGACGCGGTGACCTGGGCAATGCGGGCCGTGGAGCTGGGCGCCGGCGAGTTGCTCGTCACATCCATGGACCGCGACGGCACTCGCAGCGGCTTCGACACCGACCTGTTGGCTGCGGTTGCCACGCGCGTCCGGGTGCCGGTGATCGCTTCGGGCGGCGCGGCCGGCCCGGACGACTTCGTGGCGGCGGTTCGAGACGGCAAGGCCGACGCGGTCCTCGCGGCCTCGATCTTCCACCGCCGGATGTACTCGGTTGGCGATATCAAGGCGGCCATGGCGGCGGCCGGATTGCCGGTCCGTCGGATCGCGGAGCCGGACGCATGACCGCCCGGCGACTGACCACAGAGGACGTCGCCTGGGGGCCGTCCGGCCTTGTACCGGCCGTGCTCCAGGACGCCGCCGACGGCCGCGTCCTGATGGTTGCCTACGTCGACGCCGAGGCGCTCGCCGCCACCCTGGCGACGGGCGAGGTCCACTTCCACTCGCGCTCGCATGATCGGCTGTGGCGGAAGGGCGAGACGAGCGGCAACGTCCTGCGCCTGCTGGAGATCGCCGTAGATTGCGATCGCGATGCGCTGTTGCTGCAGGTGGACCCGGCCGGTCCGACGTGCCATCGCAACACCCGCAGCTGCTTCGACTCCCCCGGAGCCTGGGAGGTGGCGCCGCCGGCGTCGGACACCCCTGCCACGGTCCCCGCCGGCCCCGACCCCGGCGCCGGACCGTGCACGGCTGACGGATCGGGCCCGGCCGATGGACCGGCCACGGCCGATAGGGCGGCCACGGTCGCGCCCGGCGAGGGATTCGGGTGGCTCGAGGCGCTGTGGGCGACGATCGATTCCCGCGCCGGCGCCGATCCGAACGCTTCCTACACCGCTCGGTTGCTCGCGGCCGGCGTGGATGGCCCTGCCCGCAAGGTTGCCGAGGAGGCGACCGAGGTTCTCATGGCCGCGAAGGACGACGCCGCGACCCCGCCCGAGTCACGCTCCGCCACCCGCGACGCCCTCACCGGCGAGGTCGCCGACCTGCTCTATCACACCCTCGTGCTGCTCCGCGAACGCGACCTCCCGCCGTCCGCGGTGATCGCCCGCCTGCGCGAGCGCCACAGGCCTGATCTGCCGACGGCGTAGCGCTGGCATCGACACGGGCCGTTCAAGGTTGCCGCCTGGCACCGGCCTGGCCGCCAGAGAGGCTGCGCGCCGGTCTACCAGTCCGGATCGACCTGGCGGTCGAGCAGCTCACCCGGCGTGATGCGCGGCCGGATGAGCTGAGCTCGACCGTCGCGGACCGCAATCTCGGCGGCCGTCGGGTGCGACAGGAAGAACGGCATCGACTCGGTGAAGCCGTAGGCGCCGGCGTCGAGCACGGCCACGAGATCGCCGACGCGCGGCCGGGGCAGCACCGCTTCGGTCGCGAAGACGTCCAGCCCGGTGCACAGTGGGCCGGCCACCAAAGCGTGGACCGGGGTTCGGAGATCGGCGGTCAGGACGGCCAGCCGGTGCTCGGTCCGGACAAGGGCCGGACGTACGAGATGGTTGATTCCACCATCGAGGATCGCCACCGGGGCGGAGTCGGGTCCCTTCACGTCCACGACCCGAGCCACGTAGGCGCCGGCCGGCCCAACCAGGAATCGGCCGGGCTCGAGGAGGATCTCCATCTGGCCCAGCGCGGCGTCGCCATCCCAACGTGTCCGCAGCTCGGTCAGGCGCCGGCCGAGGAGGATCAGGTCGAGCGGCCGCTCGCCGTCGGCGTAGGGAATGCCGAGACCGCCGCCCGCATCCACCAGGCGCAGGGCCGTACCCGTCTCGGCGGCCACCTGCCGGCCGACCTCCACCAACCCGGCGATGTGACCCACGATCTGTTCGGCGTCGCGAAGGTTGGATGCGCCGAAGGCGTGCACGCCCAGCAACTCCACGTGCTCCGAGCGGGCCGCCGTGCGGGCCGTGTCCATGAGAGTCGTCAGCGGCATGCCGAACTTGCCCTCGGCACCGCCTATCAGCCGAACTGTCTCCAGGCCCGCCTCTTCGGCGACGGCGAGCCGAAGGAGGATCGGCTGCCGGCGGCCGGCCCGGGCGGCGACCGCTTCCAACCGGCGAAGCTCACCCGGCGATTCGACGGTGACCAGGCCGATACCGGCCGCGACCGCCGCCGTCAGCTCTTCATCGAGCTTGCCGGGGCCGGTCATGGCGATCGTTGCCGGGTCGAAGCCTGCCCGGAGGACCGTCTCGAGCTCGCCGCCGGAAGCCACGTCGGCGCCGACTCCGCATCGCCGCAAGTGCGCAACGACTGCCAGGGACGGATTGGCCTTGACCGCGAAGGCGATTCGGAAGCCGCGCGGCAGGACCGCCCGCAGGGCCTCCACGCGCCGGCCGACCATGTCCAGGTCGTAGACGTAGAAGGGCGTCCCGAATGTCTCGGCCAGGGCCGCCGGCGAAAGGCCGGCCAGCCGGCCCACATTCAGGACGCTGTCGATCCCCTCGCCGTTGCCGCCGGCGAAGTGGAGCGTGGAGGTCGCCGTCACCGCAGCGCCTCCTCCAGGGCCACCCGGGCGTCGGTGCGCTCGTCGCGGTATTTCACCACGATCGGAGCCGAGAGAACGAGCCCGTGGGCGGCGGCGAATTCACCCTGGACCCGGCGACCGCCCGGGGCGACGACGGCTCCGGCCGGGACCACCAGCGGCTCTTCGAGCGTACCGACGATGACCCGGTCGCGGATCAGGTCGTACAGCCGGCTCGTGCCGGTCAGGATGACACCCGCGCCGATCACCGCGCCGCGCTGCACGAGGACGCCCTCGAGCACGGCCGCGTGCGCGCCGATGAAGACGTCGTCCTCGACGATCACCGGCCGCCGGCCGGGCGGCTCGAGAACGCCGCCGATCTGGACACCGGCCGAAAGGTGCACGCGAGAGCCGATCTGGGCGCACGACCCGACCAGCACATGCGAGTCCACCATGGTTCCCTCGCCGACCCATGCCCCGATGTTGATGTACGAGGGCGGCATGATGGTCACGCCCGGCCCGAGGTAGACCCCGCCACGAACCGACGTTCCGCCCGGAACGACGCGCCACGGCTTGCCGGCAGCGAGGGCCGCCAGTGCCTCTGGCGAGTCGATCAGGCCCTTGACCGGCAGGCCGATGCGATCGCGGAACCGCAGGGCGCCGTCGAGGTCCCAGGTTCGGGTTTCGCGGTTGTCGAACAGCCCGAGAATCGCGCCCTGGACGGCCGAATCCACGAACCAGCCGTCGTCGGCGTCCGGGTCCGGGCGAGCCGCCCTCACTCGCCCGGCGTCGAGGTCCGACAGGAGGCCCTGCGCCTCTTCACGGCCGCTCACGCGCGCGCCGGGGTGATTGATCGACGCGTCGCCTCCTTGCGGGCCGCGCCGGGGCCGCCGGTCGTGCCGAGGGAGCGGCCGTGGGACTCGGCCTCGGCCGCACCATCAGCCACCGCAGCCTGGGCCATCTCAAGGAGACCGGTCGTTTCGAGAACCCGTCGAAGTCGAGCGCGGTGCACCTCCTCGAGCGGCAGCAGAGGAAGCCTGACGACATCCGAGATCAGGCCGAGCATCGCCAGGGCCGACTTCACCGGCACCGGGTTCGGCCCGCCCACGAAGTTGGCCTTCATGAGCGGCAACCAGCGGTCGTGGATCCGCCTCGCGGCCTCGGAGTCGCCGGCGAACCAGGCCGCGCACATGGCCACCATTTCGCCGGGGATCTCGTTGGCGCAGGTGCAGATGACGCCATCGCCGCCCATGGCCAGCATCGGCAGCGTCCAGACGTCGTCACCCGCCAGGACGGAGAAGTGTGGCGGCCTCTCCCGAAGGATGGTCGAGATCTGGTCCATGTTGGCCGAGGCTTCCTTGACTGCGAGGATGCGCGGGTGCTCCGCCAGGCGCAGGAGCGTCGACGGCTCGATGTTCACGCCCGTTCTGCTGGGTACGTTGTAGACGACGATCGGGAGGGCGCCGTCGTCGGCAATGGCCCGGTAGTGAGCCTCGATCATGCGCTGGTCGGGCTTGTTGTAGTAGGGAACGACGCACATGGCGGCGTCGGCGCCGAGGATCGCCGCCCGCCGCGTGGCCCGGATCGTGGCCGAGGTGTCGTTGGAGCCGGTGTTGGCAACCACCTTGATGCGGCTCCTGGAGGGCCGCTCGGAGGCGATCTCCACGGCCGTGGAGAAGAGCCACTCGCGCTCGTCGGGGCTGAGCGTGGGGCTCTCGCCGGTGGTGGCCGCGAGCACGAGGCCATCGACGGCAGAGTCGATCTGGCGGCGTACGAGCGCTCGGAAGGCGAACTCATCAACCGCGCCCCCGGGCATGAACGGCGTCACGAGGGCCGTGAAGGTTCCGCGGAACTGGCGGTTCAGTGGCATCTGAGTTGCTCCTTGAGGTTCAGGTCAATGTCGATGCGGGCCGGCCGTCGAACTGCGGCCCGGGCTCAGGCATGGAGGGCTCCCGAGCCGGAGCTTGCAGCCGCGTGGCGGCCGTTCGATCCGGGCTCGGGCGGCTGTTTGGCGACGATCGAGTCGACGACCTCGTCGAATCCGTGGAGGCCGGGAGCTCGCGGCTCGGCCACCAGCCACTCGGCGGCGGTAATGGCGCCGGCGGCGTACCCCGATCGGTCGCGAGCGGTCAGGCGCATCTCCAGGCTTTCGCCCGGGGCATCGAAGCCCACAAGATGCATGCCCGGCGCGCTGCCGGCTCGAATGACGGCGACGTCCAGCTCCTCGGGAGCGGGCGCGCCGTAGGCCACCGGGCTGGCAACGCGTGTCTTGCGGGGGTGAGCGGCGATCACCCGCCGCGACAGCTCGATGGCGGTCCCGGACGGTCGGTCGGCCTTGCTGCGGCGATGCCATTCGAGCAGGTACGGGTCGTAGTCCGCGAACGAGCCGAAGAGTCGCGTTGCGTCCTCGACGAGCCGCGCGAAGAGAGTGGCGCCGAGACTGAAGTTGGCCGAAGCCACGGCCGTTGCGTCACGCTCGATCAGCATCGCTTCGACCGCGGCGCGATCGCCGGCCCAGTTGGTCGTGCCGATCACGAAGTAGCGGACGCCACCCTGGAGAGCGGCACTGACGTTCGCCAGGACTGCGTCGCCGACGCTGAAATCGAAGAGGAGATCGGCCTCGTGAAACCGGGCAGGGGCGTGGCCATGGGGCGTGTTGGGCATGCCGAGGACTGCCCCTGGGGGTGTGCCACGTTCGGCGAGCGCGGCCGCGACCGCCCTGCCCATGCCTCCGTCTCCGGCGACAATGCTGCGCATTCCGACCACCTCCGTGAACGTTGCTGAGAAACAAAAAGCCGCGGCACCTTCTTCGGTGTCGCGGCCCTCCGGAGCCTCCTGCCCCTCGGCTCCGCGGTTCGTTCCAAACGCCGCCGAGCCCTAGGGCCGTGCCTCCCGGCAGGGCCGCACGCGCTTCGACTTCGGCTTGGCGAGCAGTTGGACGAACATGGTCCGCGGATTATGCATTGATACGGAGATATGCGCAAGTACTGCGCAGGATCATTCAGACTGTGTAGTTTCTATGCACATCGCCATTCCAAGTTCGAGCGCAGCGGCACGGAGCCCTGGACCGATCGAAATGGGGCTGGCCGAGCGCGTGTTCTGCCCGCGGCGCGCGACAGCGGCGGGCGGAACGGCGCAACGGGGCGCGATGGCGGATACTGCCCGGGCCTGGTGCCGGCATGGGTACTCGAGGCGATGGGAGTTGATTCCCTTGGAGAAGGTATACGAGCTCTACATCCGCACGACCCCGGAGCGCCTCTGGGAGGCGATCACCGACGCCGAGATCAGGGCCAGGTTCCACTTCGGGAACCGGGTCAGCTCGGATTGGACGCCCGGCTCGCATTTCGAGATCACGAACCCGAAGGCCCCCGGACCCCTGGTCGAGGGCGAGAACCTCGAGGTCGAACCCCCGCGCCGCCTTGTCCAAACGATGGTGGCGCTCTGGAGCGACGAGGTGAAGAGGGAGGGCGCAACGCGGGTCACCTGGGAGATCGAGCCGATCGGCGACTCCTGCCATCTGACCCTCACCCACGATGGGCTTCGGGACGGCGCGAACGAGGAGCTGTACGGCGGCTGGCCGATGATCCTGTCGGGCCTCAAGACGTGGCTTGAAACGGGCCGGTCGCTGACCACGCCCGGATCGCTGCTGTACGGCTGAAGATCACGTGCGACCGCGGCCCTGACCGGACGTTCGAGGGCGGCGCCCGGGGCGTTGCTTCCGAAGAGCCCGGGCATAGCGGCGAGGTCCGCGCCTCTGTCGCGCGGCCGGCCCCAGCCTCCCGCCTGCCACTGGCGCCGTTCGGCCCTTCGAACTTGGGGCGCGCCGGCCGGGACGGCGGCTGACCGTTGAACGCCCGACAACAACTCGATGCCATGATTCCGCCGCTGTTCGGCTCAGACTTAGCGCGGCTCCAGCCGCGAATGCACCAGCAGGTTGTACGGAAAGGCGACACATGGATGACCACACGGCTCCTGCCGTCAACAAGCCCATCTGGATCGACCTGGCCAGCTCCGATCCGGCGGCCTCGCGCGACTTCTACGCGGAAGTCCTTGGCTGGCAGGTCGAGGTGAACCCCGATCCGCAGTACGGCGGCTACGCCCTGGCAAGGATCGGCGGCAAGGACGTGGCTGGAATCGGCCCGAAGATGATGCCCGAGGCGCCGACGGCCTGGTCGGTCTACATCGGCACGCCCGACGCCGCCGACCTGGCGAAGAAGGTGCAGGCCGCGGGCGGCAGGGTCATCGCCCCGCCGATGCAGGTGGGCGACCAGGGCCGCATGGCGGTCTTCCAGGATCCCTCGGGCGCCTTCATCGGGGCCTGGCAGCCGATGGCGATGAGCGGGTTCGTCACGGGCACGCCGGGCACGTACCAGTTTGCGCAGTTGAACTCGCGCGGTTTCGAGAAGGCGCTCGCGTTCTACCCGGCGGTCTTCGGCTGGGTGCCCAGGACGATCCCGATGGGCGAGGGCCAGCCGCCGTACACGCTGTTCCTGGTCGGAGACCAGGGCATCGCGGGCGGCATGGAGATGAACCCGATGGTACCGGCCGAGGTCCCGAGTTACTGGATGGTCTACTTCTCGGTCGAAGACGTGGACGCCACCTTCCGCAGGGCGATCGAGGCCGGAGCCCGGGAGATGGTCGCCCCGCAGGATTTTCCGGGTGGCCGTTCCGCGATCCTCGGCGACCCGCAGGGCGCGGTCTTCGCACTCCAGATGGTGAGGCGATAGCGGATCGGCTCGACAGCCGCCTGCCGAGGCCGGCGCCCGCGTCGGCCTCGGTGCCCAGGGTTCGTGGGCGGGCCAGAGCCCGCCCAGGTGGCAGCGTACTCGCCGGCTCAGGCCGGTTGTTGCGACGTCGCCGTCGCCCCAACGTCGCGACGTGATCCTGGCGGCGCTGGTCGATTGAACAGCCCGCAGGCGGCTGGGTCAGCTCTCGGCCGTGTCTTGCGCCTGGCGCCGCACGAGGTCCGGCGTCACGTTCCAGCCCCGAGGACCGCCCGCTCGGCCAGCCCCAGGGGAAGCGAACCGCTCGCCGCCAGCCGGTCGTGGAACTCGCGCAACACGCTGACCGGTGCGGTCGCGGCCGATCCCGCCGGCAGCCCGCGCGACTCGAGGAAGCGATCGCGGATGCGCATGATTTCGAGGCAGCCGGCCAGGTAGGAGGACGCCTGTGTCGGCCACCAGCAGTAGCGCCCGACCTCCGCTCGAGCGGTGGGTTCGGGCGTGGCGGTCTTCTCAACCATGAACCGGATCGCCTCCTCGTAGGTCATCGCGCCCATGTGCAGGCTCGTGTCGACGACGATGCGGGCCGCCCGGAAGAGCGTCGCCTTGAGGTGATTGAGCTCCTGGATCGGTTCGGTGAAGAAGCCGCGCTCGCGCATCAGGCGCTCGGCGTAGAGGCCCCAGCCCTCGTTGAAGTAGGGCGTGCCGAGAACCCGGCGCAGCCGCCGGGACCTGGTCTTGCGAACGACGAGGTGCCAGTGATGACCCGGGTAGGCCTCGTGGACCGCCGTGGTCGGGATGTGACCGAAGCTGTTGGCCGCCAGCCGCTTTTGAATCTCAGCCGGCGAGGCGCCGTCCGGGGCATAAGGGACGAAGAAGTGGCCCTGCAGCGACGATGCGAACGCCGGCGGCGACATGTACGAAGCCACTCCGATCAGGGGGCGCTGGAACGGCGGCGAGGGCAGGACGTCGCACGACTCGCCCTCGGGCATCGTGATCAGGCCCGTCTCGGCGAGGAACGACCTGGCCTCCGCGGTCCAGCGGGCGTAGGTCGCGCGCATCTCCTCCTCCGTCTTCGGATGATGCTCGTTCGACCGCTCCAGCACGGCGTTCCAGTCGTCGGTGGCCCAAGCGGCCCGTGACAGCCCGCGCATCTCGGTCGAGAGGCCGTCGTACTCGGCCCAACCTCGGTCGCGCAGGGAGCGGGCGTCGTATGGGAGCGCCTCCCGCTCCCGGAGAAGCCGGGTGTACCGCCCCTCACCCAGCTGCCAGATGCCGGTTGCATCGCGCGCGAGCTCGTCGAGATGAGCGGCCCAGTCGTCAAAGGCGCGGGCCGCGTCGGCTCCGGCGTCGGCGAGCCGCGACCGATCCCGGTCCGTGCCCGCCTCAGCAGGGAGTAGATCGCGGACGTATCGCGCCGCTCCATGTGCGGCGTCGCGGCCGCGCTCCAGGATGAGTGGATGCGCGAGCTTCGGGTCGAGGTTGGCGCGGCCCTGCTCGAGCGCGCGGGGGGCCTGGGCCATGCGCGCGATGGCCGCATCGACGAGCTCGGGTTCGGGCCGAAGGCGGTGCAGGAAGAGGCCGAAGAGGCCGCCGGTGATCGGGCCGCTGTAGACCACCGGATCGCGGCGCCAGGGGGTCCAGTCGTCCATGATCGTCCGGCCGGTCATCATCGCGACCGCCAGGTCGCGATCGATGCGCTCGTCGGCGGACAGCCCGGCGTCGGGCAGGGCGGCGAATCGGGCCCGCCATCCTGCCGCGCTCGCGTCCCTCCGCTCGAAGGCCTCGGCCGAGAGATCGTCGAGTCGGTCGTCGTACTCGATCAGCCCGAGACCGCTGGCGTTGACAGGCGACTCCTCGTACTCCTCGCGCAAGAACTGATCGACCAGCGGCTCGAACTCGACCATCGAGATACTCCTTTCAACACTCTGCCCCATCCTGCCATCTTCGGGCCAAAGCGTCGCGCGGCGCCACCGCACGTTGAGGCGGCTTCCGTGGATAGGGCGCGATCGCCGGCAGCTCCAACGGGGACCGGTAGTGCGTCGGTCGACGCCCGAGCCCGGCTAGACCGGCACGTTGAACCGCAGGAGAGCGGCCCGCCGCCCCGTCATCCGGATCTCGGTCAGGGAGCAGTTTCCGATGGCGGGGAACAGCTGCCGGTAGTCGCGCAGCGGCGCCCCCAGGAGCCGGCACAGGGCCAGGCGAATCACGGTCTTGTGCGCCACGACGAGGACCCGGCCCTTGTCCGCGTCGGCGATGTCTCGGAGGCAGCCGACGAACCGCGCGGCAGCCTCGGCGGGGTCCTCTCCCCGGGGCAGGTGATTGACGACCGGATCGATGCCGAAGGCCGCGAACGCCCCGGGAAACCGTGCTTGCATCTCCTCGGCGGTCAGTCCCTCCCCATCGCCGAAGTCCAGCTCCCGGAGTCGGGCATCGACCTGCAATCGCAGGCCTGCCAGATCGGCACACGCGGTCGCGGTGTCGAGAGCCCGACCCTGCGGCGAGGACCAGATCGCCGAGAGCCCGGCCGAAGAAGCCCACCTCGCGAGTTCCGCGGCCTGCTCGAGCCCGCTCGGGGATAGCTCGACCTCGGAGACCCCCGCGTAACGGTTCTCGGTGTGCCAGACCGTCTCTCCGTGCCGAACCAGGACCAGGTCGGTCATCGCCCCGCCCGTTGCTTCGCATGTGTCGCAAGGGCGGCGCCCAGCCAGCGACGACCTTCGAGTTCGTCGACGAGGCGCACATACGCAGCGTCGAAGCGTCCGGCCGACCCTGCGCGCGGGTCGATCGTTACCCGGATGCGAACCATCTCGGCGGCAACGTCGGCAGGATCCCTGCCCGGGCTGGCCGCGAGCACGGCCATGCCCAGCGCGGGTTCCGAGTTCTCGACAAGAGAGACCGGACGCCCGAGGATGTCGGCCCGGAGCCCGCACCAGTATTCGCTCTTCGCAGCGCCGCCGGTGAGGACGAGGTCGCCGCCGATCGGGGCGCCCAGGAGGTCGAGGTAGTCATAGCAGAGCCGCTCGATGTAGGCGACTCCCTGGAGAACTGCCGCGAACCGGTCCGCCTCGGATCCGTCGCCCCCGAGCGCGAACCCCTGCGCTTCCGGCGCGACGAACGGGAACCGCTCGCCGGTCGATGCCAGCGGGTACGCCAGGGCCCGGGCCGGTTCGCAGGCGGAGGCCGCGCGACTGAGCTCGTCCAGGTTGCGACCGGCGAAGTCCCGGGAGATCAAACCCGCACCCGTGCTCGAGGCACCGCCGGGGAGCCAGTACCCGCCGGGTGCCCTGTGCGAGTAGACGACGCCGAGCGGGTCGTGGATGAGTTCTCGCGTGACGCCCTTGACCACGAGCGTCGTGCCGAGGACCGAGTTCCAGCGGCCCGGGCTCAGCACTCCGGCGCCGAGTTGCGCCGCGCAGCCGTCGGTCATACCCGCGATCACCGGCGTGCCCACAGGGATCCCGGTGGCGCCCGCGGCGGCACGGCTCACAGCTCCGATCACCGCCCCTGAACGGACGAGCCCCGGCAGCAGATCGGCCGGCACGCCGAGCGCCTCCATGACGTCGCCGGGCCATCGTTCCTCGGTGAGATGCGCCCCGGTCTTGAGAGCGTTGCTCAGGTCCGCCGGCACCTCACGCCCGACCAGGCGCCGGCCGACGAAGTCGGACTGATGCGCGAGCCTGGCGCCGCGAGGAAACTGAGGGTAGTTCTCCAGCAGCCAGAGGAGCTTCGGCAGGGCCCACGATGGCTGCATCCGGCCGTAGCCCAGCTCGGTCCAGACCCGCTCGCCGGCCGCGTTGACTCGATCCACGTACCCGGCGGCGCGGGTGTCGTCGTACATGAGACCCGGGGTCAGAGGCAACCCGTGGCGGTCGACCAACAAGATCGTTCCCGACGTCGCATCGACGGCGACACCTCGAACGACCCCCGTGGGTACCGTCTGCATCGCCTCTGAGGATGCGGCCGCGATCGCCTGCCACCACGATTCCGGGTCCTGCTCGTGTCGAGCCCCCGACCTGCGGCTTGTGAGTGGCTGTGTGCCGGCCCCCACGACCTCTCCGCTTGCCGTCACGGCCAGGGCGCGCGCGCTCTGCGTGCCGACGTCGAGGCCTAGCCAGACCTCGCCTTCGCGGCTGACAACCGCACGGCGCGTGCTCACGCGGGTTCCCGGGATCCGCGCCGGCAATCCGAGGCGCAAGGGGAGCCACTCTCCCCCGAGTACGTGCTGGGCCTGGTGTCCACGACTGCTCCCATTGCCGTTCGGCCAGAAGGTCATTCTAGGGCGTCACCCCCTGATGGCCGCCGGTCCGACGGGCTGTCGTCGCTGAAGGCAATCTGACGCCGCCGGGATCGCTGCTGCGCCGGCGGCGACCCTCCTCCACCGGGTCAGGCTTCGCATATACCAGGTCAAGTGCGGGGCGTATCCGGGTCTGGGAGTACCATCGAGCAGCCCAGCGAGCACCGCTCGGTGCGGCCGCTTGACATAGGAGCAAGCCGTGATGAAGTTCGGATTGATCCTGCGGAACACCGGAGCCGGGTCGAGCACGGAGGCGATCGAGGCCGGCGCGGAAACGGCCGAGCGTCTCGGCTGGGAGACCGTCTGGACGACCGACCACGTCCTCGTGCCGCAATCAGCCGCGGCTGAATACGGTCGGACTTTCGAGGCGATCGAGACGCTGGCGTGGGTCGGCGCCCGACACAGCCGCCTGAAGCTCGGCACGAGCGTCATCGTCGTCCCGCAGCGCAACGCCGTGCTGCTGGCCAAGGAGCTCGCCACGCTCGATGTGCTGAGCGAGGGGCGCCTGATCGTCGGCGTCGGCGTCGGCTGGAACGAGACCGAGTTCGCCAACCTGGGCGCGTCCGACCGATTCTCCCGGCGGGGTGCCTACCTCGACGAGACGATCCGACTGTGGCGGCATCTCTGGTCGGGCTCGTCCGCACCGTTCGAAGGCGCCTTCCACAGTTTCCGCGACTTCGTATTCGGGCCGGTGCCGGTCCGGGGAGAGGGCGTCCCGATCGTCGTCGGCGGGGCTTCCCCGGCAGCTTTGAGGCGCGCGGGGGCACTCGGCGATGGCTATCACGCGACCCGTTCCGGGCCGGACGTTCTGGCCGGGAGGATCCCGATCATTCGCGCTGCCGCCGACGGGGCCGGCCGGCCGATGCCGGCGCTTTCGGCGCGGGTGGCCGTCACGACCGAACGAACCGAAGGAACCGGCTACTCGCTCGCCTGCGATCCCGCGTCGATGTTGGGAGAAATCCGGGCCTTCGAGGGCCTGGGCGTCGAGCACCTGGCCCTGGTCTTTGAGGCGACCGAACCCGCGGAGCTGACCGCCGCAGTCGAGCGGTTCGATCAGGAGGTCGTCAAGGCCGCCGTCGGCTGAAGCCTGCGGCCTATCGATCACGGGCCCGGCCGATCGCGTTGGGGGTGTATCCCGCCAGGCAAACAGCATGCCTCAGGCGCGCCCGGGGGCCGGCCGACGACAGCTATCGGCGCCCCGCGTGGACCGCTATGTCGACGTGCTCCCGCTCCGAGTCCGGGCGATCCTTGTCGGCCACCACCTGGAAACTGAAAGGTGGAAGGTACGGGTTGCGGAACTTTCGAACCCCCTCCTCGAGGCCCTTCACGCTCCTGGCGGCTCCCACCACCGCCGCGACGTGCGAGACGATCTGGTCTCGGATCGGCGGCATTATGTCATCGCCAACCGAAAGCCTGACGGTCTCATAGCCCTCCCACGGCCACGGCCACTCGCGCGTCGGGGTTCCCATTGCGACACCTCCTGATCATCGAACGCACGCGAGTCTACGACCGGCCCGCCGTCCTGCAAGGGACTGTCTCAGCCCACAGTCTGGTATTCCCGGCGCACCGCCCGGGGGGCGGGTCCCGAAGGTAGTGAGCAACCGAGCGCAGGGCGACGGCACCGGCCCCGCCAGGCGCCCGTCAGGCGCCCGTCATTCCGTTTACGGGGCCGGTGCACCGCTCGCGGTGACCCAGGCAGGGCCGCTCTGTGGTGCCGAGGACCACTGATCCGCCGGCAGGTTCGCCTTCGACAGGACCACCACCGACCAGGCGATAGCGAGCGCCAACACCCAGATGACGACCACGAGATCGAAATGACGCCCGAATACCTCTCGCGCGGCCACGACCCACCAGGCGCTTTCGTCCGGCCGGTCTGGTACGGGGCGGCGGTTCGCCACCCGGCCCGTGGACTTCCTTGGGTTCGCGTCCATTCCTTCCTCCGCGGAGGCGGCCCGGTGCCGCAGTGGCGCCGACAACGTGGATCCGCGGCGGCCGTGGCCGTCCTGATCCCGCCGGCACCACCGACCATGTTGAAGGAAGGCTCATCCTTAATCAAGATACTTAGCATTTCCGAACAGATCGCGCCCACCGTGCGAGCCCCGGGCAGCCCTCGACTTGCGCTGGCGGTCGCGCCCGGTCACGAGATCCCGTGCAACACGGACCTGCGACCCTCGTCTCGCCGGCCGCGTCATCTGGTCGGAAGTGACTCCCAGCGCGCAGCCTTCTCCAGCAGTGCGCTGATCCGCCACGTCGGCCGACTCGTGGCCGCCACGGCCGATCCGATCGAGGTGATCACGCCTCCGAGACTCTTTCGCGCACGTCGAGCCTTCATCGAGCCTGCCGACGACGACGGGGCTACGCGTGACTGCCGTTCAAGGGGTGGTCATACACGTAGAAGATGTAGTCCTGAGAGACGGTCCTGACGCCCAGATCGTTCAGCAGCCTGAGCAGTTGCGCCCGATGATCGGTGCCGTGATTGCCGACATGGAGCAGCACCTGCCACAGGATGAGGTCCTTGTCCTCCCCCTCCGCGAACGGCTTCTCAAAGAGCATGTCGTCCCGTAGCTCCGCAAGATAGTCGCGCATGCGTTGCTCAACGGCGTCCCAGTGGCTACGAATGCTGTTCCGATCGACAAAGGTGGCAGGATCGAGCGAGCCTGGGATCTCGACGCCTCGCAATCCGCTGAACCACGTGTCATCAACGCTCATGAGATGCACGACCTGGTTTCGCACCGATCCAGCGGAGTAGCTCGCGTCCCGCGTGAACTGTTCGTCGGAGAGCGACGTGATGTGAGCATCCCAGATGTTGCGGTTCTCACTGAAGTGGTAGTCGTAGAAATGACGGAAGGCTTCGGCGTTCATGTCGTAACGCGCTCCGAGCGGTGGAGTTCGACGGATATGACTCGACTAGGAAGGCGTGGAGGGCCTGGTCCCAGGCCGAAGGGTCCCCGCTGATGAGGGCGGAGAGGGGTTGCGGTTCATCTTGGGCGCCTCGGGTGCGGAATAGTCGCCCACGTATCTCTCTACCGGCCGTCGAAAGCAACAGCATGACCAAATGGTGCCAGCGGGTCCAACCGGAGCCTGTGTCTGGTGCCGCCGTCGACTCTTCGAGCCCATCGAGAGGTAAGCTCAGCGCAAGAGGGAGACGCAGTGATAAACGGAGTCGATGAGCGCGGGGTGCCGCTTCTGCCTCGGTCGTGGCAATACAGCGACCGGATCATCGCGGCGATAGCTACCGCGGCCCAGATCCACGCCGCCCAGGTGCGCAAGGGCACGACCATCCCGTACCTGAGCCATCTCCTTGGCGCATGCTCGATCGCGCTCGACTACGGCGCTAGCGAGGACGAGGCTATCGCCGCCCTCCTCCACGATGCGATCGAAGACGGCGCGCCGACAGAGGCCGCCCGGGCGACGGTCTGGAGCTTCGGTGACGAGGTCGGCCGCATCGTCGAGGCTTGCACCGACTTGGACAGCCATCCCAGGCCGCCCTGGCGCGAGCGCAAGGAGTCGTACCTGGCGAGCCTCGCCACCGCGGACCACTCGATCCTGCTGGTCTCGGCGTCGGACAAGCTCCACAGCGCCCGCTCCGTCGTCCGCGACCTGCGCGCTGCCGGTGAGGATGTCTGGGGACGCTTCAGCCCCCCGAAGGGCGAGATCTTCTGGTACTACCGGGGCCTCGTCCTCGCCTATCGAGCCAATCCCGCGCACCCGAAGGCGCTCATCGACGAGCTCGACCGGACCGTGACCGAGATGGAGACCCTCGCGGGCATGACGCGCTGATGGCTGCCAGAGCTACGTATCTCTGCGGTGCCTGTGGCAAGGTCGCAGCGACGGTTACGCTCGTGCCACCCGGCCAGCCCGACCCGGCACCGGCGCGCGAGGCCCCTCGCGTCCGCCCGGCCACGGAAAGACCGTCAGCAATGTCTGGCTGGGCCCGGCTCGCGATCGACGGCGGCCCGGTCGGCCTCACCCGCGGTCCTGTACCGATGGAGCAAGTCGTGATCGCTCTTGGAACCGGCGACGCGGCTGCGCTCTTTGAGCTTGAGCAGGAGTACGCACCCTTCTGGTGTCCCAGGTGCCGCGCTTCCTATTGCCGCGAGCACTACCGCTCGTGGCCGGTCTTTGACGATGGCTTCTTCGACTGCTTCCGTGGCGTCTGCCCGAAGGGCCACGAGCGGATCCTGCAGGATTGAGGAAGGTCCTGCGAACTCATCGGGCGGAGCGAGGCGATGGGCTTGGAATAGCTGCAGGGTGGGTCTTTCGAGCTTCGAACGGAAAGCAACACCGTCCCCATGGTCTCGGCGCGAGGGGTGAACCCGGCACGATTGCCCGATCGTGCGCAGTGGAGCCAATTCCTCAGGTCTCGGCCATTGGGCTCGGTCTCTGCCGCTGGCAGTCGTGGCAGAGAACTCGGCATCGCATCAGGGATGCCCAAAGGCGACAGTTGCGCTAAGTCGGTTTGGGCGGCGGCCGGCCCGGGCCGCTCTCGGCGAACCTCGTCACGATCCAGCGACAGGTGTCAACGTCTGGCGGATCAGCGAGCCACTCGCTCTTCTCACGTCTCGGTGAAATACTCGGCGTATACAGTTCGGGTTCCGGTTCATTCGTGCGGTAGGCTGTATAGCAGCGTCGCGGCGAATCTCCGGCCGGAGAGGGAAGCTGGCTATGAGCGCTCCGGGACCGGGCGGACTTGCTGGTTCATACCGGCAACCGCAAGCGGGCGCAACGGAGGCGACCTCCCCGGAGTCGAGCAGGGCGCCTCACGTGCGAGAACCTGTGGCGGCAGGAGCGCCGCGATGTCCGACGGTGCCAGTTCAGGTGAAGAGCGTCTCGCAACCCATCGCCGATGCCGGGCGACGCGAGGCGGAGGGAGCTAGTTCGATGGCGGAGAGCTGGAAGACCGTCCGCGTCTTCATCAGCAGCACCTTCCGCGACATGCACGTACAAAGCGATCACCTGGCGCGACAAACTTGTGGAGCATTCGTGGGTCTCCCTCCGAGATATGGACCGCCGCAGCTATACCCGGGCGATCCGCGAGCAGCTCGACGCCTTCGCCGCCCGGGCCGGCGACGAGACGTTGCCGCGAACAGCGCCGGGACCGTAACTGACGAAGGGGTGAGCCGTGGTCGATGACGCGACGAGCCAGCTACGCGCCTGGCTGGCGGCCCAGGTCGCCTGCTATGCCGAGGACTACCCGAGATACCAGCGCTACGCCGAGGTCTTGAGCGCCGTGCTGCGCGGCGCGGCAGACCGATTGGCCCCTGAGGCCATCGTCCAGGCGCGCCCCAAGTCGATCGCCAGTTTCGCCGAGAAGGCGCTGCGCAAGCGGGCGACGAGGACCGATCCCTGCCGGATGTTCACCGACCTGTGCGGTGCGCGGGTGATTGGCCGAACGCGCTCCGAGGTCGAGACGATGAGCTGCTTCGTCGTCGAGAACTTCGCGATCGACTGGGAGAACAGCGTCGACGCGAGCCAACGCCTTCGGCCGACGGAGTTCGGCTACCGCTCGGTGCACTACATCGTCACGCTGCGGCCCGACATCGATTACCGCGTCGACGTTCCCAACGCCGTGCTTGGCCTCAAGGCCGAGATCCAGCTGCGCACAGTGGCCGAGCATGCGTACAGCGACTTCGGCCACGACCTCACCTACAAGGGCGCATTTGCGCTGCCGCTCGCCTGGGAGCGTGAGCTTGCCGAGGCGGCGGCCAGCCTTGAGGAGGTCGACGGGACCTTCTCGCGGGTCGAGAACGGGCTGCGAGAATACGCGACCAATTACGGCCGATACCTGGGCGAGGAGAGGGCGCGTGCGGAGATCGACGACCTGCTGATCGTGCTCGAACACGTACCGGCGGACAGCGGGCTGGCCGACCGCATTGCACGGCTCGGAATCGCCCTGGCCGACTGGGCCTTGGTCGTCAGGGTGCTCTCGCCGTTCGTCGCCGCCGACGCCGCCCGAACCCCCCTCCCGGTGCTGCGCGACATGGGCACGGCGCTCTGCCGGCTTTACCGTGACCAGCCGCGCGGCGAGGACTACCGCCGAGGTCAGCATTACCTGGAGCTGGCCAGCGCATCGGACGACATCGATGCCATCTGCACGTTCGCCGGCACGTGGAAGGGGGCCGACGACGCTCGGGCGCGCGACCTCTACCACCGAGCGTTCGAGCTCGATCCGACCAACCCCTATCCGCTCGGCAACTACCTCGAGCTCGAACTCGACCACGACCCGGCCGTCCTCAGGTCGATGGGGCCCGAGCTGCGCGGCGCGATCGAGCGCTGCGAGCACCATATCTCCGCCGGGATCAATCTGCCGTGGGCCCAGTTCGACCTCGGCAGATTCCACCTGCTCCTCGGCGAACCCTATGAAGCTCTGGCCGCTTACGCGGAGGCGATCACAACGAGCACGGCCGCCTTCATGATCGATACCTCGCTCGCCTCGCTGGAGCGGCTGGCAAGGGCTCTCGGTGACCAGCCCGGCTTCGACTGGGCTCGCCGGCTTCTCCTGCTGGGCTTGGCGTCTCGGTTCGGCTCAGAGGTCGCGCTCGAGCGGGTCAGGCAGCTTGCCTCGGCCGGCGTCGCTCCGCTAACCCCACCCGTCGTGATAGTGGCCGGAGGGACCGACCCGCGGCTGGAGGCGCAGCTACAGGGTTACGCCGACCTTCTCGCCTTCGGATTCGCGGACTTCAGCGGGACGATCCTCTCCGGTGGCACGACCGAGGGCATCAGCGGGATAGTGGGCGACATCGGCTCCGCGTCGGGCGGCCGCATTCGAACGGTCGGCTATCTTCCCGAACTGGTCCCGGCCGACGCGACCCGCGACTCGGACTACAGCGAGCTGCGGAAGACGCCAGGCCACGGGTTCAGCCCCCTCGAGCCGCTCCAGAATTGGGTGGATCTCGTGGCTTCCGGTGTCCCGGCGACAGGAGTGCGGGTAGTGGGGGTCAACGGTGGCCGTATATCCGCGCTCGAGTACCGCATCGCGCTCGCGATGGGCTCGACCGTCGGCCTCGTCGCCGACAGCGGCCGCGAGGCCGGCCGCCTGCTCGGCGACGAGCGGTGGACGTCCTCACACCTGATTCGCCTGCCGGCTGATCCCGACACGATTCGCGTCTTCGTGACCCCCGCACCCGCGCCCCTGCCCGAGCCGACGCGCTCGACGCTCGGGCGCTTCATCCACGAGGAGAGCCGGCGGGAGCGAGTGCCACGTCCCGACATCGACCCCGCTCTCGCCGACTGGGATCAGCTGCCGGATGACTTCCGCAACTCCAATCTCCAGAAGGCCGATCACATCGGCGAGAAGCTGCGGCGAATCGGGTGCATCGCCGCCCCGGAAGGCGCCCCCGGCGAGCGGGCGACCTTCACGCCTGAGGACATCGAGGCGATGGCCGAGCTCGAGCACGGCCGCTGGACAGCGGAACGGCTCCTGGCCGGCTGGACGTGGGGCGAGAAGCGCGACCCTGCGCGTCGGACGAGCCCGTATCTCGTCGCCTGGAGGGAGTTGCCGGAGGCGATAAGGGAGATCGACCGCCAGGCTGTGCGGCAGATCCCGGACGTTCTGGCGACAGTCGGCCTGTGCGTGCGATGGGCGACGCCATGAGGGCCGGGTGAACTGGAGCCGCCGATAGATCGCGCGGGCAGACGTGGACCGCCTGGACGAGATCATCCAAGCCCGCGGGTGGACGAACGAAAAGGGAGGGACTGGGCTCTCCGATAGGCTGCTTGAAGAGCTGCGCGCGACCGACGCCACGCTCGCGATTCTCGATGTCGACTATGCCGACTGGGAAGTCCTATACCGGATGCGTCTCCAGATCGAGCGCGATCTGCTGGTAGGCTGTTCAGTGGGTCAGGCCTGGCAACCAGGAGGTGAGACATGACGTTCAACGAGGACATCGTCAGGCGAGCGAAGGCCAATTCGTACTTCCGCGAGGTCCTTGCAACCGGACCACACAGTCAGGTCGTGGTCATGAGCATTCCTCCGGGCGGTGACATCGGCGAGGAAGTCCACGATGACGTGGATCAGGTGCTCGTCTTCGTCCAGGGCAGAGGAGAGGCCATCCTGAATGGCCAAGAGAGCGCGGTGGGCCCGGATCGGCTGGTCCACGTGCCCTCAGGAACTCGCCACAACTTCGTGAACACCGGTGCCATTGACCTTCGGCTGTACACGATCTATGCCCCGCCCGAGCACGAGCCGGGCACAATCCATAAGACCAAAGCCGAAGCCGACGCGGCTCACGCAGCCGAGGATTGAACTCCGTCGCCGCCGACCTGGCGGCGAAACCGAGCGCTTGACCTGCCGCCGCAAGACCCGAGCTGGTGGCGAAGAACCAGGATCTCAATCTGTGTGGCATCGTCGGCTCGATGGTTGGGTGCGACAAAGGGGAGAAGCCGACGAAGCATCAAGTACAGGAGCGAAGCAGGCATGGCGGCGATGCCGCCTCCCCCGCCATCGCTCAACACGCGGGCTGACTGATCGAGTTCGTGTACCCCACGCGTTCTCAACGCGGTGAGGATCGGTTCACCACTCTGACCAGTCGCACAGACTCAGCGACTACAAGGGCCACCGAGCGAGACGGGGCCAAGAGTAACCTGGCCTGCGCAAGGTACCAGAAAGATGGCGGCGCAAACGCCCTCGGTGCACGCCGCAAGAGCGAGCGCGGCAGATCAGCCGAAGTAAAACGACGGCTCGGCCGCGACGCGCATGCTCCGCTCGAGCATGGCGACGATCACGTCGGTCGAAAGACTCGTGCGGTGGGCCACGTAGTCGGCGATCAGCCGAGGCTCACCGGCGCACCGCTCCAGCGCCCCCGGGTTCAGGCGGGGCCAGATGAGCATCGCCGCCCGCCCGTAGGCGCCCGAATTCGCCGACGTGCGCTGACGGGGAAACCTCGCCGAGGCGGGCATAGCTGCGACCTTCCCCTGCGACATTGAGCGCCGACAAGAAGGGAGACCCACGCCTGTCTCAGGAGTCCGAGTATGCGCTCAATTGGGCGGCAGGGCAAGCGAAGCTGACACGGTCGAAGGACTGAGCGAGTAGGCTCCATCCGACCAGCCCAATAGCCCGAGGGCGCACAGGCCGTCAAGCAGGATTCACATCCCGCCAAGGGAACACCCGGTGGCCCGGGCGATGCTTTCCGCGTCGCTATGACCGGCTGCGACCACCGGGATCACCTCGAGCTCGAGGGCCGTTCGCACGACCTGCACCTTTAGAGCAACGTCGTCGACTTCCTAGAGGACGCCGAGCGACGGGATGGTTGCGGAAACCACGGGCTGAGTCACAGCTGGTACCTCAATCGGGCCGAATCCCCCAGCGGGCCAGTCTCGCCAGTGGCCTGATCCCGGCGGAGCGGGGGCCGTGTCTAGGAGCCGCCCGTGTATGCGCGCATTCTCCCGGGGTCTATGCCCGGACGACCACTACGGCTGGTTCTGGTGTCAAGTTAGGCCATGTGGCACCGCGCCCGACGCAGCCACTCGACTGGCCCGGCCGGGATCGGCAGCGGCGATTCGATTCGAGTTATCCGGGGAGTGGCAGCCTGTTAGGCCACGGGCTCGATATCTATGATCGAGGCCTCGGTGACGCCCTTGAGGAGCACGAGACTCCAGTCGGCGTGCGGATCAGTGTCCATGAACTGCATGGACTCCCGCATCACCTTCGCATACTCGGTGGTCTCGTCCTTCTGCATCGCGGCCAGCTTGTCCATGTCGGCGTAGCTGCTGAGGCGTTCGAGGATCCGAAACTCCCCTGCGGTCTTCTCCGAAGTGAACACCGCGACGTACGTGCCCAGATACTCCGTGCCCTCCGGGTAGCTGCGAGCGATCCTCTCCTCGTTCGCTGCTAGCCACCGCTGGAAGGCTTCTGCCTGGCCTACGCGCACGCTGAACCCGCTCTCTTGAATGAAGCGCATGGGAGACCTCCACAGGCTGGATACGGGTCGGTCTCGCCAGTGGCTCGGCGCGGTCCCGGCGGCCAGTGCATGGACCGCGCGTCATGGCTCCCCGTGAGGCTTGATTGTCCCACCGGCGTCCATGGCCCCCGACGAAGCGAGTCGACTGGCCGGACTACGCCGGGATCGTCAGCGGCCAGAGGGAGCGGGAGTTGAGGAAACACCAGCGGAGCGACTCACCTGACGTCCGCTGTTTGGTTCACCGGAGGATCATGGGCAAGTCCGTCCGGCGTGCTAACTGTCAGACGGCAGGCTTCGACAGTAAGGTGCTCAATCTGAGCTTGATTCGGGGTTGGCTGGCGAGGAAGGATTCGAACCTTCAGTTTCCTGATCCAGAGTCAATCAATGCTCACCGGCGTGCTACTCCTCGTGGGGTGCCAACCGAAAGGCGTCCAGTTAGGGGATGGAAACAACCTCAGACCGTGGCCCCTAACGCGACCGCTCAAGATGGCCCGGCACCTGGCCGGGATCGTGGGTCACCAGCAGAGCGGGCGGGCAGGCGCGACAAGGGCGCCAGCTCGTCTGCCGCTGGCGTTCGGGCACCGCTCGGCCCCACCGGTCGAGATCGGGGGTTGGAAGCCGACAAGAGCGATGGCCCCCAGCACTCATCTAGGGGCCATCGATGCTCGTCGGGCCGGCGGGGCTACTTGCCCTTCTTGCCCTTCTTGTTCTTCTTCTTGTTGGCCAGTCTAGCCTCCTAACGGCGGGTCGACCATCACAGTGTAGGCCCGATAGATTCGGTCTCCTGCGACCGAACCAGGGCCGACGACAACCGACCGCGCGACGTGGTCTCTATGAAGAGAGCCCCGCGTGTCAAGGTCTTCGCCTGGAGGCGCCCGGGTGGGCGAGCAAGATGCGCTTCTCATGTCTCTATGGCCTCCTGGAGGGGAGGACTCGGTCGGGTTGGAGACAGAGGTGGCCCAAGTCATTGAGGGTCGTCAAGCGACCAGACCACGTGTGGGGCCTACCGCTCGGAACGGCTCCTGGCGCGTGAGCATGTACCAGATCGTGCCGGCGAGTTCGCGGGCGAGCTCGACTCGGGCGATCTTGCTGCCACGCTGCTTGCCGAGCCGGCGCTTCGTGCGTTGG
>JBEKVD010000042.1:0-25984 GCA_049514315.1 Candidatus Limnocylindrales bacterium
GTCCCGTCGGCGACGACGATCTCATCTACCGAGTTGTCGGCCAGGGCCGTCAGGAGCGCCGGGATCGAAGACACGCTGACGGTGTCCGGGTCGGGCGTCGCAGTGGGGGCAGGGGTCGGCGTGGATGTGGGATCGGGCGTCGCCGCCGGCGCGCTCGTCCACCTAGACCTGCGCTTGGCCGTCAGCGTGTTGGTGAAATCGCTGCGTCCAACCGTGAGGGATCTGCCGGCGACCGCGCTGCCGTTTACGGACAGGCTGGACCCGACCGTGCTGGCGGAGACCGGCAAGGCGCCTGTCGCGACGAGAACGCCGATCGCGATGGCAAGGGCGAGTCTTCGCATGGCGACCTCCCCTCGGCCCGTGACGCGAAGCTGGAGCATCGCTGTGCGGGGATCGCGCCCATTGGGCACAACACTTGCTGGACCGAGTTCCGATTGTCCGTCTAGCCTGCGACGGATAGGTCACCCAGAGCAATCGCGCCTTGGTCCGGGGAAGGGGTAGCCCCTTTGGACGAGTTGAGGTGCGGTCTAGTGCGGATCGGAACGGTCCGTTACCCTTAGGGTGCGTCTAGCTACAGGTGCGTCACGCTGGACCGGCCCGCGCCCACCTCTGTGAAGGAATCCTTGGCCGCAGCCACCCTGGCTTTTGCGTGTGGTGGGCCGGCGAAGGCATCCGCAATCCGCTCGTTCCGCCGGGGCTCGGACCCGGATCGGTGGCCCGTCATGAAGCGGACGCTAGACGCCTTTGGATCCCGATAGCCGCGCCGTCGACTCGGGCCGCGAGTGTGAAGCCCCGGTCGTCTGTCAGGAAAGCGACCGCGGTGTCAGGAGCGCCAGACCCACCTGACGCGGTACGGCTCGAAGCCGATCGTCCGCTTGAATTGGTGCATGCCTGCCGAGGCACCGGAGAACATGTCGTACATGAACCAGGCCGGGTTTCCATCCGATCGCCGCCGATCGATCATCCCGCGGATCACTTCGGTCAGGAGCAGGTACATGACGCCGTCATTCAGCGCCTCCGCGTGACCGAGGAGCCGGCTCAGGCTCGCGACCTGACCGCAAACACGGATGTCCGAATAGGCGCGCAGGACGCCGGCGCTGTCCGACACTCCGTACACCTCGCTCGCTTGGCCGAAATAGCGGCGCACTGCGGCCTCGTCGAAATAGTCGGGGTGCATCGCCTGTCCCTGTCGCTCGTCGAGGGAGCGATTGATAGTCATCACCTCGTCGAAGCGATCGAACGGGTCGAGCGGGGCGAACGTGTACCCTGCCCTCACGGCGCGGCCAACGTGCTGGCGCAAACGCTGCCGCCGCGCTCCGCTGACATAGTCCGCGAACGTATCGGGAAGCGGCAGGAGGGCCACGCCCCACCGCTTGTTCTGGATGAGCCGGTACTTGGGGTGGCGCTTAGTGAAGGCATCGTACAGCTCACGGCATCGTTCGTCGCCGCGCATCTCGATCGTCACTGCGGGGAGGCGCGAGAGCTCCACAGCCTCTGCAAGCAGAGACTGGAGTCTCAGAAGCGGCCTCCTGCCGGAGCTGCCGTTGGCGAGATCTACCGTCACGCGCGGCGCCTCCACCTGGCCAGCCCGTCCAGATTATCTCGTCCGGGGCGATCGGCGGCACCCGGGCACGCTGTCAGAACCCTCCGATTCCGGATCAAAACCACCGCCAGACGATACCACCCGTGCCCTGCGCGGGGCTCATTGCCCTTGCCGGGCATCGGCTGACCTGAGAAGCCCGGAGGCTGGGCCGGTGTCCCCGGCCGAGGGACGTGTCCAATCAGGCTGGTGCGGCCAGGATATCGGCGTAGAGCTGGGTCAGGATAACCGACTCGACCTGCCAGTTCCACCGTTGGGCCGCAGCCGCAGCGCACCGAGCTCGCAACGCATCGCCGGCCGGCTGACTGAGACCCAGGATCGAGTTGAGGGCGTCTGCGATCGCATCGACTCGCGAGGGGTCACAGAGCGCACCCAGCGGACGGTTTGGATCGCCCATGACGATCCGCCTCATCGCGGGAATATCACTGGCGACAACCGGGACGCCGGCAGCAAGACACTCAAACAGCTTGTTCGGCGCGGAAAGGTAGTCGTTCATGGTCTTTCCTGGAATTGGCATCGCACCGACGTCTGCCGAAGCCACCCAGGCCAGGAGCTCATCAGGAGAAACCGCGTCCAGAACATGTGCGTGCCCGCGCAAGCGGTCGGACCGCGTCATTTCGACGTACTCGTCCCGGCGGTCACCGAAACCCATCAGGACCAGGTGGGCCTCCTCGAGCCCAGGTTCGAGGAGGGCATCAATCAGTTGCTCGATGCCGCGCTGCGCGGTCAGTGCGCCGTGGTACAGGATGATTGGCGCCCCTGCGGGGATTCGGGCCGCTTCTCGGAGCAGCGTCGCGCGATGGGTCGGTGCGATCCAGCGGTCGGGACAGTTGTGGACGACTTCGATCCGCCGCGGGCGGTAGCGTCGGTGCAGGACGTCTGCGATCTCCTCGTTGACCGTGATGACCGCGGAGGTCCGCGCCACGAGGTGCCGCTCGTACCGCCGGAGGAACTGGCGGAGCGGCCCGGGGAGGCGTGACGCCGTAGCAGCTTCCAAGAACAGCTCGTGCGAGTCGTACACGATCGGGATGCCTTTCGGCACGTTTGGGGCGATCGCAGCGAGCCCCGTGAGGTCATGGGCATGCCAGGCATCGATCGGGCCCGCTGCGGCGACGGCCAGCCGTCCCCAGCCACGAAGGCTCCTGGCATATCCGAGGAGCCAGCCCGCCCTCCGGAGCGCCGTGCTCACTCGACCGCCGCGCCGGCCCATGCTGGCCGGGCCGAAGAAGGCGTTGGTCGCACCGGGGATCACCGCACCACGGCCCGGATCGCGGACCAGCACCCGAACGTTCTCGGGAAGATCGGACGCCGTGGCCTCGCCGGCCAGACAGACGATCGACACGTTGTAGCCAGCCTGGCTGAGGCTGCGAGCCTCCTTACGGACCCGGCTGTCGTACGTCACGTCCCCGTAGAGGGCCATGCCCACCGTGGAGCGCCGCGCGGCTGGGGGCTCTGGTCTACTAGTCATCCACACCCCGACGTCCTCGCGCGCAAGCGCGCCGGCCTATCCGGCAGCCAATGTAGCGAATCTGAATTGTAGAGGACGGATGCGATGTTGACTGGTATCTGGCCCATACGGGCAGTCCCTCTCTCACACGGCCGCAGGTCTCGCTGGCGCGGCAGAGATCGGCCACGAGGCACAGGTTCGGGCCGTTCACATTGCAGCTCCATAGGTGCAACTGCGTTGACTGCGCGCACCTCTGAACTCGACCCAACCTTGAAGTACCAGGACCACCCGATTATGGTGAAGACTCTTTAGTACTAAGGGTGACAAGGGAGCCGTTCGTCTCGTGCCCTCGCAGCATGTGGTGTGACCATCCGTGACAGGGGCGTCGGGGACATGCAGCCTGGGCAGGCCGCTTCTGTAGGTGAGCCGCGAGCCCGCGTTAGTGCATGGCCGCCCCTGCGACTCGCCCGGATGCCGTGAGCGCGGATCCGTAGGTGTCGTGTCACCCAGCTGCCCCCAGACCTGTAGAGCCCTGGAGGAAGCCATGCAAGCAGGGCAGAGTCCACGCCCGCGGCCTTTTCACCGAGGCCGCCTAGGCGGCGGCCACGTACCCGTGCCCGCTCCGGGCTCTCTATGCGCGGATACGAAGCCGTCGCGGACCCCAGATCGCCGCCGTTGCGGAGGCTCGCAAGCTCGCCGTCCTGGTGTCGAAGGTGGCGAGAGGGTGACGATCTCCGGGCGCGACGGCGGATTCCGGCTTCTCCTCATCACCCGGTACTACTACCCCGAAATCGGTGCCGCCCAGACGCGGCTGCGCGAAACGGTCGGCGGCCTTCAGGACCGGGGCTTCAATCTGACGGTGGTCGCGCCCGTGCCTAGCTACCCGCTGGGCCTCGTGCCCGCGGGATACGACTGGTGGCGTCCACTCCGCGAGCGCATCGACGGCGCCCGCGTGGCTCGCCTGCCGACGATCGCCATTCATGGTGCCGGGATCTTTCGTCGCATGATTGATCATGCGACCTTCGCCATGACGTCCCTTGCGACTCTTGCGATCGCGGGCGACTTCGATGCTGCCCTGGTCGAGTCGCCTCCTTTGTTCCTTGCGTTCGCAGCCCGAGCGCTTCAGGCGAGGGGAGTCCCGTATGTTTTCCATGTTGCTGATCCGTGGCCTGACTTCCCGATCGCGATGGGCTACCTGCGATCTCCGATCGAGCGCAGGATCGCCTTCGCGCTCGAGGATCTCGCGTACCGAGGCGCGGCGGCAATAACCACTGTCAGCCCGGGGCTCGTCGAGCTCCTGTCTCGCAAAGCGTCTGCCGCGGGCCGAGTCGAGCTGCTCCCTAACGGCGTCGAGGTCCGCCGGTTCCGGCCCGAGCGCAACCCCGCAGCTGCGCGAGAGCGGCTCGGGTGGCGGGAGGCGTTCACTGTGGTCTATGCGGGCACAATTGGGCTCGCACAGGGAATCGGAACGCTATTGGAGGCGGCGCGCCTGCTCGGAAATGACGTGAGCATTCGTGTCGTGGGGGACGGGGTCGAGAGACCCGCGCTCGAGGCTCGCGCTCGGGCCATGGACCTCCCGAACCTTGCGTTCCACCCCTCCGTGCCCCGGGTTGACATGCCGTCAATCCTTTCGGCTGCCGACGCTGGCCTGGTGATCCTCCGGAAGGGTGCCCTCTACGAGGAGTCGCTCCCGACCAAGCTGCTCGAGACTATGGCGGCGGCGCGCCCTGTGATCATAAGCGCAGACGGCCTCCCGGCCAGGATCATCCGCGACGCTGGAGCGGGCTACATCGCTCGGGCAGAGGATCCGGTCGAACTCGCTCGCGCTATCGACGAGTGCCGACGGGATTCAGGCCGCGGGCAACGCGGTGCGGCGGGGCGCGCGTATGTAGCGCAGCACTATGAGCGCGGCGCCATCCTGGATCGGCTGGCGGAGATCCTCGCCGAGGCGGCCCGTACGAAGCAGCGATAAGTCCTGCTCGAGTTGTTGCGCAAGGCCGGCACCATCAGGCAGGCCCGTGCGGGCGGTCGCGCTCCTCGCAGCCATGGACCCGGTGCTGCATCTCTCCCACGGGATGGGCATGCTCCGTGGCTTGTGGCAGTTCCGTAGGCAGCGACGGGGGTCGCCGACCGGCTTCGCTGCGCACACGTCCGGGGCGCGACTGTGAGGCCTGCCCGGCCAGCGTGCACCGGCACCGCCCAAGCCGGAGCCCGAAGCGGAGACCCTCTGCGAGCCGCCGGAGGTCATCGTAGCCATTCGTCACGCGGGCCACGCGCCAGTGTCGGGGATGCACCAAAACCTGGATGGTCGGCTCGCACCGACAGATGGCTTCGGCCGGGTCATTGGGCAGCCAGTATGTTGGGTGGAGTGTGTCCGTGTATCGGCGTGGTAGGTGCCGGAGGAGTGCCTCGTCGTACGCCTCCAGCTCGACATCGACCTCGTGGCGAAATACGGGGTCGTCGAGGATCAGCCAATTCGGTGATCTTAGAGCGCGGTTCACGAAGTCGCCGTGGGCAGCAACGACCCGCATTGGCAGGCCGGTGATGTGCCGCAGCCGGCTGACATTCCGTCGGAACCGGTCCCGAGCCTCGGGCAGATGCGCGATCACGTCCGAGCCGTTGCGGAGCCGTCGTCGTTTGGCCACGTTGGCGAGCTCCTCATAGTGGTAGCTTGCGTGGCTGCCGTACGCGGCGATGTCCGCCATGAGCGCCGGGTCTAGGGTCGAGAGCCGGAAGAAATACGAGCTTTCCACGCCCAGGTCGCGATCGATCGCCCACATTGCCGCCGCAGTCGCCGGGTCAGTGTCGATGTCGTGACGGAGCACGAGGACGCGCCGACCAGGATCGAGACGGTCCGCGGCGATGATCCTCCATATGTGCTCGACCGAGACGATCTCGTAGCCCGCGGCCAGGGCGGACTCCAAGAGTCCGCGGTATGCGCCTAGCCGCGAGGGCATCAAGAAGTCGGCATAGAAGCGGTCCCGTAGGGCGGCAGGCGTCAGCGGCATGTTGACCCAGGCCAAGAGGCGCTGCGAGGGAGGGAGTGGCGACGACGAGTGGATCGAACCACTGAGAAGAGCCTTTTTGGCCTCTCCCTTGGACCGCTCGGGCAGGTCGCCCAGCGTAAGACCACGTTATACCCGGAAGCCGGTCCGCAACGCAGGCCGAAAACGGGTCGGTGTTGTCCACGCGCACCACAGCAAAGGGCGTCGGGGGCGCCAAGCCTAGTAGGACTACGCCAGATGACCTATCGTACCGAGTCGCTGACGGGCACTCATCAGAGTAGCTGAAGCGCCACCTGTCTTCGTTGTGGCTCCTCCGGCAGTCTCACCGTCGTGTGTCGGGCCTCATGCCCGGGGTTCTATTGACTGTTCGTCCCTCCGTCCACTTGCCTCCGCGACTTGTCGACGCACTTCGCCGTCCGTCGCTCATCGCCGGTGGTTCGTGGTCCTCGCTTGTCGATGGCGCCGCGATCGGCCGGATTGCCCGCCGCATGCGCGGGCGGCATCTTCTGGTCATCGACCTGCTGGGAATCGTCGTGGCGGCCTACGTCGCTCTGGCCATCCGCTACGAGACGCTCCCTGGCCCCACCGTAGTCGGTCCGTTCTTGCCTGTCTTCGGGCTGCTCCTGGCCGCCAGAGCGGTCGTCAACGTCCGGCTTGGTTTGTATGCGCGTAGCTGGCGTTTTGCCAGCATCCCCGAAGTCGAGCGGATCGTAGGTGCCATTGTTCTCGGGTCGGTGGTCAGCGTAGTCCTGTTCTATGCCGTCGTGGCATTTCCCCAACCGTACCTGCCGACGGGCTTACCTCGATCCTTCTGGCCGACGGAGATGCTCCTGAGCATCGCGATCCTGGGCGGCGAACGGTTCGCGATTCGCGCGGCCTACGATTGGGCCCCATCTTCCTGGGCGGGCCCCGTCACGGCACAGCGACTCACCCTCCTGTACGGGGCCGGCAGGACCGGTGTTCTCATGGCTCGGTCCGCGGAGCGCAACCCCGCCGCCGGTGTCGCGCCGGTCGGCTTCCTAGACGACGACCCCTCACTCGCCGGCAAGATCGTCGCCGGTCTGCGGGTGTTCGGCGGCCGTGGGTGGCTCGCCCAGGCGGTTGACCTGACAGGGGCACGGATGCTCTTGATCACGATGCCCAGCGCCCATGGAGCCGCGGTCCGCCCCGTGGTGGACGCCGCCCTTCGCCTCGGTCTTGAGGTCCGAACGGTCCCACCGTTGACCGACCTCTTCAGTGGGAGCATCGACGCCTCCCGGATTCGCCGTGTCCGTGTTGAAGACCTGCTCCAGCGACCGATCGTGACCGAGCATGTGGCGGGCGTCGACGAAATCGTGCGAGATCGAGTGGTAATGATCACCGGTGGCGCAGGCTCGATCGGCTCCGAGCTGGCTCGCCAGGTCTTCACCCTCCAACCGCGCCGACTCATCCTTGTCGACCGCGCCGAAAGCCCTCTCTATCTGATTCAGCGCGAGCTCGAGGTCCGCGAGTGCCGTGGCCAGCGGAGCGGCGAGCTCGTCTGCCAGCTCGCCAACATCACAAATCGCCAGGCCATGGACGATCTCATCAGCGAAGAGAAACCGTCAGTCCTCTTTCATGCCGCGGCATACAAACACGTGCCGCTCATGGAGGCCCACCCATCGGACGCGATGTTCGTCAACGTGTGCGGGACGCTCGCCGTGCTCGACGCGGCTGCACGGGCCGGCGTCGGGCGGTTCGTGTTCGTGTCGACGGACAAAGCAGTGCGTCCGACCAGCGTGATGGGCGCCAGCAAGCGACTCGCCGAAATGCTGGTTACCGACACTGCTCGCCGGACGGGCCGCCCATACGTCTCGGTTCGTTTCGGCAATGTCCTCGGCTCCAACGGCAGCGTCGTTCCCATCTTCCAGGAGCAGCTCGAGAGAGGTGAACCGCTGACGATTACGGACCCGGCCATGACCCGCTACTTCATGACGATCCCGGAGGCGGCCTGGCTCATCCTCGACGCAGCTGCCCTGGGCAAGACGGGTGACTTGTTCGTGCTCGACATGGGCGAGCCGATCCGCGTCATCGATCTGGCCAAGGACCTCGTTCGGCTGGCAGGCCGCGATCCCGAAAGCCAGCCGATCGAGATCGTCGGGCTGCGTCCCGGCGAGAAGCTCCACGAGGAGCTGTTCTACGCGTCCGAATGCGTCCAGCCGACTCAGAACCCCAAGGTGCTCCGCACGGCGGCGGATGTCCCGCCACAGACGGTCCGTGACGACGCGCTGCGGATGATGGGCCTCGCGACCGGCCACACCGAGGAGCTGCTCCGCCGTGCGCTGCTCGACTACGCTCTTGGCAGGAACCACCAGGCGGATGCACGGGAGCTGAGCGGACCGCCCGCCGTGGACCCCGGGACTCCGATGCCGGCTCCTTTCACCCTGGCCTCGATCGGGGCGAGCGCCGGCGCCGTCGCCATTCGCTGATTGGCCGACGCAGCCGCGCTGAGCATGCCATCGTCCGGTCGCCGCGGCTGACGAGGCCTCGTCTGCCGTGACCCGCAGCGGCGTCTCGGAATCGAGGCGATGACCTCTACCAGGTGCACATCCCGAACCTGTTCTTCTCCCGGTTGGGGGCGGCCGTACCCACCAGCTGTGAAGCGGCATCGGCACCACGGCTCGTGATCTGCCCTGGGATGGACCGGTCCCCTCGACACGCGCATGGATCGAGAACAGCGCAGCGCGCTGCCGTCCTGCAGGCCGGCCCACGCTGCACGCCGGGCGAGCTCAGGCCAGGCGGGAGCCGCTCGTCGAGCGCGCCGACGTCCCGTCGGTACGCGACGATCTGCGCCCGCGTGAGGTCGAGCCGGGGCCTGGTCACGTTACCGGTCGCTTTGTCGGGAGACGCCCTGTCCGGGCACTATCGCGACGATGCCGCCGCTGACTCAAGAGCGACGCTCGCCGGCGTCTCTCCATGATCGAGGCGGATGACTCGCCGGTCGGTGACGATCGCCGTTATCAGCGTGGCCGGCGTGACGTCGAACGCGGGATTGAGTGCTCGGGTGCCTGCAGGCGCAGTCCGAACACCGCGCACCATCGTCACCTCGTCAGCGGAACGCTCCTCGATCGGGATCTCCTTTCCGGTAGATGTGGCGAGGTCGACTGTGGACTCGGGGGCCACGACCACGAACGGGACGCCGGCATGGCTGGCTGCCACGGCCAGGGAGAAGCTCCCGACCTTGTTGGCGGTATCGCCATTCCTGGCTATGCGGTCGGCGCCGGTCAGAACGATGTCGGCGAGACCGCGGGCCAGCACAGAAGCAGCAGCGGAATCTACAAGCAGGCGGAAGGGAGCGCCCATCTGCTGAAGCTCCCAGGCGGTGAGTCTCGCGCCCTGCAGGAGAGGTCGGGTCTCAAGGGGGAGGACCTCCTCGAGCAATCCGCGGGCACGGAGCTCGCTGACCACGCCCAGTGCCGTCCCGAGTTCGACAGCGGCGAGCGCGCCTGTGTTGCAGATCGTCATCACGCGCACCGGGCGCGCCCCGACAAGGGCCTGCACGAGGTTCGCGCCGCGCCTCGCCATCGACGCACACGCAGCGATGTCTTCGTCGCGGATCCGTTCAGCCTCAGCGAGAACAGCTGCCGCTCCATCGACTAGGCGGGCCAGTGCACGGTCGACGCCCCACGCCAGGTTCACGGCGGTCGGACGGGCGTCGCGGAGGCTCCGTGCCGCTTGCTCGACGACCGCAGTGTCGGCGGGGTGGGCCGCGGCGACAAGCGCGACACCCATGGCTCCGGCCACACCCAGCGCAGGCGCACCTCTAACGGCAAGCCTGCTGATCGCGCCGACCAGGTCTTCGAGGGTTGAGATCCTGAGGATGACGAGTTCGTCAGGAAGACGTGTCTGGTCGATCAGCTCGATTGCGCCGTCGACCCAATCGATCGTCCTCATGACTCCTTCACCTCGGCGGGTGCCCCGCCGGTTCCCGAGTGTACGGCTTCGGACCGAGAGAGCGGGGCCAGGCCGCCGTGCGGCCAGACGCTGGCCCGCGGCCGCGGCCGTTCCACCGCTCTAGCCCCTCGACTCGTAGCCGACAATCTCGGCGCGCGCCCACTGGGAGCGCCAGTGTCCCGCGAGCCACTCTATCTCTTCGGTCGGAAGCACCGGGACCTCTCCCAGGGGCAGGATTCGCAGGTACGCGTCGGCGGCACCTTCGACGACTGAGGCCGAGTTGTAGGCGCGGGCGAGCGTTCGCCCAACAGCGAGCACGCCATGGAATCGGAGGAAGCACGCGCCGCGGTCATGGAGCGCGTCTGCTGTGCAGTCGGCCATGGCCGCCGTGCCCGGCCGCGAGTACGGTGCGGTCCGGACGTCCCCGCCAACGGCGCCGACGAGACCGGTCAGGAACGGCGGCAGGGTGAGGCCCAGGGCCGCCATCGCCATGGCCGCCGGGCTGTGGGTATGAACGATCGCCCCGACCTCAGGGCGACGGGCATACACGAGCGTATGGAGGGGGAACTCCGACGTCGGTCGACGCTCCCCCTCAACGAGTTCGCCTTCGACGGAGACGATGCAGATGTCCTCGGGGCGCATCGTGTCGTACGGGAGCGACGCCGGGGTTACTGCGACGAGGTCGGGCTCTCCATCAACACGCTTGCTGATGTTGCCGGCCGTGTAGTAGGCGAGATGCTCGGCCATCATCCGACGGCAATACAGGAGCACCTCCTCGCGTGCACCGGCTCGACGCTCGCTACTGTTCATGGCTCTCCGTTTCGGAACACTGTAGAGAGAAGATGCCTAGATTAGCGCTGGTCGAGGCGTCGTTCGGGTCTGATGATGCCGGCGGGTCTCGCGACGCCCACTCTCCGCAAGCTTCGAGCAGGTGGCCAATTGGCGTCTCGCAGAGGGGAAATCGGGACCGTCCGAGCCCCTGACCGGCACGCGGCCACCCAGCACGCGGCGAGTCCGGGGTTCGAAAGCGCTACCTGGTGCGCCAGCCCATTCCCCAATGCCCTACCATCGGCGGCGTGAACCCTCGTTTCGAGGCCGCGCGTGCCCGTGCCGATCTGGAACGCGTCCGGCAGGGACTCCCAGAGGCGGCCGCGGCCGATCTCGGCGTGATCGGCGGCTCCGGGCTGTACGAGATCGAGGGCCTCCGCGACGTCGTCGAGGTCCGCCCGGCCACGCCGTTCGGCGAGCCATCTGACGTGATCGTGGTCGGCCGTCTCGGTGAAACCCGCATCGCGTTTCTTCCGCGCCACGGTCGCGGCCATCGCCTCGCACCTTCGGAAGTCCCGTTCCGAGCCAACCTGTACGCGCTCAAGCTGCTCGGCGTGGGACGTGTCGTGGCCGTCTCCGCCTGCGGCTCGATGCGCCGACAGATCCGGCCGCGCGACGTCGTGATCCCAGACCAGTTCGTCGACCGGACGAAGGACCGGCCGGCGACGTTCTTCGGCCACGGGATCGTGGTCCACGTCGCGTTCGCCAACCCGGTCTGCCCCGTCCTGTCGAGCCGGCTGGCCGACGAGGCCGACCGCGCGTTCGCCGAGCTGGACGGCAAGCGCGTTGGGACGCCGCAAGCGCGGCGGGTGCACCGGGATGGGAGCTATCTCGCCATCGAGGGACCGCAGTTCTCGACCCGAGCCGAATCGCTGCTCTACCGGAGCTGGGGCGTGAGTGTGATCGGGATGACCGGGCTGCCGGAGGCCAGGCTCGCCCGCGAGGCCGAACTCTGCTACGGGATGCTGGCTTACGCGACCGACTACGACTGCTGGCTCGAGACCGAGGAGCCGGTCACCGTCCCCCAGGTCGTGGCCAACCTCGGGGCGAACGTCAGCTCTGCGAAGGCGATTCTGCGCCGGCTGGCCGAGTCGCCCCTGCCCCGCGACCGCGACGATTGTGGCTGCGCAGCGGCCCTGTCTGGAGCGGTGCAGACCAGCCGCGAGGCGATCGACCGCGATCGGGCCACGGAGTTGCGGCTGTTGCTGGGCGACGAGTTCGACTGACCGAGGCTGTGCCCCTCCGCGAGGGCACGTGATCAACCCTGCTTGGACGAGAGGATGCCGATGGACCTGTTCGAGGCGATTTCGGGACGGCGGTCGGCCCGCGACTACACCACCCAGCGAGTGGACGACTCGATCGTCGCCCGGCTACTCAAGGCCGCCGTGAACGCACCCAGCGCTCGTAACGGCCAGCCGTGGCGCTTCACGGTGGTCCGCGACCGCGAGCTCATCGATCGGCTGTCGGCCGAGGCGAAGACATACCGGCTGGCCACGTGGCCGGCTGGGGACGGCGACGAGGAGCGACGGGCCAGGATGGCCGACCCGGCTAACCATCTCCTGCACCACGCCCCGGCGCTGATCCTCATCTCGGCTGTCGAGCCCTCGACCTGGGCCGTGGAGGACTGCTGCCTGGCCTCCCAGAACCTGATGCTCGCGGCCTGGAGCCTGGGTCTGGGCAGCTGCTGGATCGGCAATGTCCAGTCCTACCTGAACACACCCGACGGCAAGCGGCTCCTGGGCCTGCCCGAGGACTGCGTGCCGGTAGCCCCGGTCGTCGTCGGCTACCCGGCGAGCCAGCCTGCCCCGGTCCCGAGGAACGAGCCCGTCGTCCGCTGGATCGGCTGAGGCGCGGCCGCCAGTCGGCTTCACGGCACCACTCCTTCCGGCACGAGCGGCAGGGAGCGCAGCCTGACGCCGGTCGCGTCGAAGATGGCATTTGCGAGCGCAGGGGCGATCGCGACGATCGGCGTCTCCCCGCCGCCCGCTGATGGAATGTCGCGCCTGTCGAGCAGCACCACCTCGATCGGCGGGACGTCGGTGACCCTGGGCACCCGGTAGTCCGTCAGCGACCCGTTTGTGATCGCACCGTCGGCGAGGTGGATCGCTTCGAACAACGCCCCACCCAGGCCCATGACCGTCGCCCCCTCGACCTGGTTGCGCAGGCCGGCGGGGTTGACGATAGCGCCGCATTCGAAGACGGTCACCACCCGCAGGACCTCCAGGCGCCGTTCGGCTCCGACCCGGACGGACACGGCCGTGGCCACCCGCGCTCCCTTCTCGACGCCTCCGGCGATGCCGGTCCCGAGGCCGGACTCGCGCGGTCGACTTGTCCAGTCGATTCGCTCGGCCGCCACACGGAAGGCCTCTGCCAGCCGGTCGTCCCGCAGGTGCGACAGGCGCAATTCGAGCGGGTCGAGACCCAGCGCCGCCGCCAGCTCATCCATGTGGGACTCGCGCGCAAAGTGGTTGGCCGCTGCCGCCAGGGAGCGGTAGGAGCCCTGGGCGAGCGGCGAGTCGGCCGGCTGGTAGTCGAGGCGCTGGTTCGGGACCTCGTAAGGGCCGACCAGGCCGAACATGCCCGAGTTGGTGTTGCGCATCTCCCACGCGCTGATGCGGCCGTCCTGCCCTGCGCCGCTGCGGATGTCGATCACCGCGGCGGGGCGGAGGTAGCCGGCGGCGAACTCCTCGCCCCGGCTCCAGCGCACCTTGACGGGTCGCCCGGCTGCCCGGGCCAGCCTCGCGGCCTCGGCCGCGACCGCCCCGGCATGCTTGCCGCCGAAGCCGCCGCCGGTGGCCGGGACGATCACGCGCACACTCGCCTCGGGCACCCCGAGTTCCTGGGCGAGCCCGCGCCTGACCCCGAACGGCACCTGCGTCCCGGTCCAGACCGTCAGCCGGCCGTCATGGTCCCACTCGGCCAGCGCGGCGTGCGTCTCGAGAGGCGCGTGGGCAATGTACGCAGTCGTGTAGGTGGCCGACAGCCGCACCGGGGCCGCCGCGAGCGCTGCGTCCACGTCTCCACTGTCCTGGTGGAACGCGCCCTCCCAGCCCTCCTCATCGACCGGATGCGCCCGCAGGTAGTCGGCGAGCTCAGCCTCGGGAGGCCCGGGCTCGCGGTCCCAGGCGACCTCGATCGCCTTGAGAGCTCGGCTCGCGACAGCCGCGTCGGGTGCCGCCACCCCGACGAAGGACCCTTCGCAAACCACGGTCACGCTGGGGATCGCCTTCGCGCCGGAAACGTCGACCGAGCGCATGGTCGCGCCGTGGGCCGGCGACCGCAGGACCCGGCCGTGGTACATGCCCGGGCGGGCCAGGTCGGTCACATACAGCCTGGTTCCGGTCACGATGTCCAGTGCCCCCACCCTGGCGGCGGGCTTCCCCACCAGCTCCTCGTCCGGCCCGGCTGTGAACGGCGCGTCGGCGGGGGCGTTCTTGACGAGGCGCAGACCACTCACGAGCTCGCCGTACGTGGCGGATTCGAGCCCCTCGCGCTGGCGGACGCGGCCATCCTCGGCCGTGAGTCCGGACCGCTCGGCGTCCCAGGCGCTCGCCGCCAGCTCCGTCAGGATCTCCCGCGCGCCGGCGGCCAGCCGGCGCAGCTGTTCGCCGGCATCGGGCATGGATCGGCTGCCGAAGGTGCCCACGTCGTAGGGGCAGACGTCCGTATCACCCATCACCAGCCGGACCGAGCCGAGAGGCACGCGCAGTTCCTCGGCCACGCGCATGGACAGCGCCGTGCGGTTGTCCTGGCCGACGTCCACCTTGCCCGTGAAGGCAGTCACGACCCCGTCCGACCCCACGTGCAGCCAGGCGCCCGGGCTCGTCGTCCAGGTCGCCGACTGCGCCGCTCGATCGGACTCCTTCACGACCATGAGGCCTTCGGGCAGTACCGCGAAGTAGTCACGCGACGCGGAGCCGGTCATGTCCCAGGGCCGCCGCGGCCGCGGGCTGTCAGGCATATGCGGAACCGCAGCCGCCGGCGCGAGGGCCGGTTCCGCTCGCCTGGCTCGAGCCAGTTCCCCCGCCCGGTCGACCGCGCGCAGGATGCGGGGGTAGGTACAACAACGGCACGCGTTGCCGCCGAGCACGTCCCTGACACCAGCCGCGTTCGGCTCGGCGTCCCGGTCCAGCAGAGCGACGGTGGCCATGATCATCCCTGCGGTGCAGTAGCCGCACTGCATGGCCTCGGTTTCCAGGAAGGCCTGTTGGACCGGGTGCAGCCGACCGTCGATAGCCAGGCCCTCGACCGTGAGCACAGCACGGCCCGCGACCTCCGAAAGGAGCGTCCGGCAGGCGTGCACCGGCTTGTGGTCGACCAGGACGGTGCACGCTCCACATACCCCCTCGCCGCACCCTGGCTTCGCCCCCGTCAGCCCCAGCTCCTCGCGAAGCCAGCTGAGAAGGCTACGATCAGGCGCGGACGCCGTCTCGCGAGCCAAGCCGTTGACCACGATCTGGAGGGAGACGCCGACGGAGTCAGTCATGGTCATACCTGCGCTGCGCTTGCCACGCGGTCAGCATATCCGTGGCTCGTTCCACCCGCCACCGACTCTGCGGATTGGCCGGGCAGCTTAGGACTGTGGCCGCGGCGGGCCGGCTGGGGCACCCGACCCCGCCACATCCGAAGCTCGATCTGCTATGACTCTCTCTGCTCCGAGCGGGAGTAACTCAGCTGGCAGAGTGTCCGCTTCCCAGGTCTGAGACTCCCTGAGCCACGGCTCTCCTCGTGGCGACCCCTGCATGTCAGCTCAGTTATCCGCTATCGCTCTTGGCCACGTTCGAGGCGAGTTGGTCGCGTTCGGCCCCACTCGCTCGTCAGATCCCCAGGCATGGTAGCGACCTCCACGCGCCCCAGGCTGGCAGCCCGCCGAACGCCTATTGAGGTGTGGGCGATCGTGCCGAGGCGCTCTCCACGACATCTGCTCGACCGAGCGCTGTCGGACCGAACGGCCGCGCACGTCCGCCCGCCTTCTCGGCTTGCGCCCGAACGCCGCACAACTGAGAGCCGGCGCGCGTCTGCTCAGCCGTGGGCCAGGGTGATGATCAGGACGCGGCCCTCGTCGGGGCCGATGACCTCGGCGTCGTGCGGGATGGTGCCGTCCCAGCGGAGGTAGTCGCCAGGGCCCAACTCAACCACGTGCTCGCCCTGCGACATGCGCCATCGGCCGCTCAGGACCAGGTGGTGCTCGTCGCCCGTGTGCGCGTGCAGGCCCGCGCGTCCGCCCGCGACTGCCACCGCCTCGACGATCGAGACGTCCCGGCTCGCCCCCCCGTCGACCAGCTCGACCCGCCCGAGGCCCTCGTGGTCCTCCCGCGGTCGATCGGCGGCTAGGATGACCTTCGGCGGCGGCACCTCGCCCATGAAGAACCACGCAATCGGTACCTCGAGGGCCTCGCTGAGCAAGGCCAGGCACGAAAGCGAGGGTGACGCCTTGTCATTCTCGATCTGGGACAGGTAGCCGACGTTGAGACCGCTGCGCTCGGACATCGCCGCCAGAGTGAACCCTCGCTCGGCCCGCCAGCGTCGGATCTGCGCTCCGACAGCCGGCGCTCGTCGCTCTTCAACCGTCACGGTTTGTCCTCACCAAACAAGTATGGACAAGCGCTTCACTTGGCGTTTAGTATAGCGCTCACCAAATACTGATTGATCTCAGCCAACTCGTCAAGCAAACCCGAAGGAATAGCAATGAACGCCGCGATTATCGGAGCAGGCAACGTCGGTCGAGCGCTCGCCGCCTCATTCACTCGTGGAGGGCACACCGTCACCATCGCCTCGCACGACCCGGAGCACGCGTCAGCTGCCGCGGCCGCGACCGGTGCCCGCTTCGCGAAGACCAACGCCGAGGCGGCGGCGGCGGGCCAGGTCGTCGTGCTCGCAATCCCCTTCACCAGTGCCGAGGACGTCGCCGCGGAGATCCGAGAGGCGGTTACCGGCAAGCCGGTCGTCGATGCGACAAACCGCATGAGCTTCGGCCCGAACGGCCCAACTATCGACAACGGCGACTCAAACGCAGACCGACTGGCCGCCTGGCTGCCGAATGCTCACGTGGTCAAGGCGTTCAACACACTCTTCGCCTCGCACCAGGTCGACCCGATCGCCGACGGCACCCAGCTCGACGGCTTCGTCGCCGGTGATGACCGTGGCGCCAAGGACGCAGTCCTCGAGCTGGTTCGGTCGATCGGCCTGAACCCTGTGGACGTGGGACCCCTCGCTCGCGCGCAGCAGCTTGAGCAGATCGCTTTCCTCAACATCGCTCTCAACGCGACCGCCAACGGATCCTGGTCCAGCGGTTGGAGGCTGGTCGGCGCCCCTACTCTCGCGCCGGTCGCCGCCTGAGCCAAACCACTCCCCGAATGGCCAACGGAGCCGTGGCTTCCCTCTCAAGGCACGGCTCTTCTGCGTCACTCAACTGGCACGCGGCGCGAGATCCGGGAGTAACTCAGCTGGCAGAGTGTCTGCTTCCCGAGCGAAGCGTCCCCCTGAGAACCTTCCCGATCCCCTTGGCCGGCCTAGCGGTAGAGCCGGACGGGAGCGGCGTCGATCATCGTCACCAGGCCGTTCGGGAGCCCTCCCAGGGCCCGTACCGCGTTCGCAGCCATGGCCGCGGTACAGACGTCCCCATGAAGTCCGCTGACCGCCACCTTCACATTCGGCTTGCCCTCGAGCGTGACGAAGTCGCCGGGATCCGGCACGCCGATGAACATGTCGAGCTCGAGGGTGACCACCTCCGAGCCATCCTTGAACCCGCGCGCCTTGTGGATGATGCCGGCCACCCGGCCGGGCTTGACCGTGTAGGACTGCGTCGTCAGGGTGGTCGTCGCGATCGCCGGCTCGAGCGACTCTTCGATGCGATCGACGTCGAAGCCGAATGCGGCCGAGATCATGGCGACCGACTCGACGAGCCCGACGTGGCCGATTCCTCCCGCGCGCTTGCGGGCCGCGAACTCTTCGGGCGTGATGCCGGCCCCGACTTTGCGCTGCAAGGGCTCGCGCCGCACCCCCGCCTCCTGGGCCCGGTGTATGCGAACCCCGGTGACCTCCTCGCTGATGCCCGAGGTGTACAGGGCGAGGGCGTCCATGGCGAAGCCGGGGTTGACGCCCGTCGCCAGCACGGTCCTGCCCGCGGACCGGGCCGCCTCGTCGATGCGCCGGGCCTCGTCGGGATGGTGGAACCACGGATACGAGAGTTCCTCGCAGGTGGAAACGACATTGGCGCCCCAGGCGAGGGCCTGCAGGACCTGGTCGGTCGCGCCCTCGGCAAGGTGGGATCCCGCGCAATGGACGACGACCTCGGCGGAACCGGCCGGGCCGATGTCACCGAACGACCGCTTGACTGCGACCCCCACCGGCGGCCCTCCGGCGAGCGCGCCGATGTCCCTCCCTTCCAGTGCCGCATCGATGTCAACGCCCCCCACGACGGCGGCCCACGACCGCTCACGAAGCACCCGGAACGTGGCGAGGCCGATCGGACCCAGCCCCATGTGGACGATCTTGACCCGGTCTACCACCTGCGTGACTCCTTCGGGACGCCCCTGCCACTAAGCCGCCTCCCGCGGCGCTGTGACGCGAGCTAGGTCCGGACTGCCTTCAGGTACCCCTCTCGCACGACGTGATCCACGGCTCGGGCAAATCGCTCAACCGCCTCGTCGATGTCCGCCTCGGTCATCGCCAGCGACGTCCAGAAGTGCGTGCCCCCGAGGATGTCGAGGCCCTCGACGAGCTGGGCGCACTGGATTGCGCTCAGGAGTGGCTGCCGGGTACCGTCGAGCAGGCGTTGCGGCGACACGACCGACGTGAATTCCGCGGGGTCGTGGATAGGGGGCAGGTCGTCGCCGGTGATGATCCGCAGTGTGGAGCGCGTTCCGAAGGCACACCCATTGACGCCAGCGTCGGCAAGGACGGCGTTCATCCCGGCCTTGAGGCGATCTGCCATGGCGGCGCAATGGTCCTGCACCGAGCCGTCGGCAAGCAGAGTCGTCGCAACCACACCCGCAGCCGCGGTGATCGGGTTGGCGTTGAACGTCCCACTGTGGCGCACCCGCCGGCGACGGTTCCACTCGGGGTCGTCGCGGAATGCGATGTCCGACATGACGTCGGCCTTGCCGGCGACGGCCCCGCCAGGAATGCCGCCGCAGACGGCCTTCGCGTATGTCGCGAGGTCCGGCGTGATCCCGTAGTACTGCTGCGCGCCACCGGGGGTCATCCGGAAGCCGGTGACGACCTCGTCGAAGATCAGAAGCGTCCCGTAGCGCTCGGTGAGCTCCCGCACGCCCTGAAGGAACCCGGGCTGGACGGGCACGGTCCCGCCCATGGGCCCGTCTGCCTCGAGGATGACGGCCGCGACGTCGCGCGGCTCCAAGGCCTCCTCCATGGCTGCGAGGTCATGCAGCGGCGCGATGCGCATGGTGGATGACACGGCGTTCGGCACGCCGTTGGACCCGGGAAGGTAGTAGGGCGCTATGTACCCCACCATGGCGTAGTCATGCCAGCCGTGGAAGTGTCCGCGGATCCTCACGATCACGTCGCGCATCGTGTGCGCCCGGGCAAGCCTCATCGCGAGCATCGTCGCCTCGGTGCCGCTTAGCACGAAGCGCGTCATCTCGGCGCAGGGCACAAGGCGGGTGATGTTCTCGGCCCATTTCACCTCCAGCGGAGTGGGGGCCGACGGGTGCGTCACCTTGGCCGCCTGCTCCTGCACCGCACGGACGATGGCCGGGTGACCGTGGCCCAGGATCAGGGAGCCGTGGCCGGTCCCAAGGTCGAACAGCTCGTTGCCGTCCACATCCCACTTGCGGCAGCCCAGGGCATGGTCAACGTAGACCGGAAAGGGCGTGATGCGGCGTAGGTCGTGGCTGATCCCGGACGGCGTGACCTTTAGGGCCCGCTGCCAAAGCGCTTCAGAACCGGCAAACTTGCTCCTGTACGCTCCTTCGATCGAGGAGCCTATCCCGATCGTCGTCACCGTCATGCCTCCCCTTCGCTCCAGCCGCCTCTCGCCCGTCGTGCCGTTGTCTGGCAGACCGTTCGTGGAGAGTCGACAGGAGATTGGATCAGCTTAGTCTGGTTCTCCCACAGCGTCCGGGTAGTAATCGACTTCTACGGTTGACGTCGCCCCTCGCCCATAAGCCTGACAGACCCGGCCGGTCGTGATCGGGGTGATGAGAACACCGGCATCTGCTCGACTCGACCAGACTCATGCGATTGTGTGATGGTGCCCGATCCTGGCGACCGCGATCCCGTCTGGGCAGCGGGTGGGGTCACTGGTCTCGCCGCAGCCTGGTCCGCATTCCGGCCGGCGAATCATCGGAGCCCTCACGGCGTCGCCATGACCGTGTAGCGACCCGCGGCGGCCGAGGGGTTTGTTGACCTTTCAAGACCGGGCGGGGTCAATGCTCGGCCGCTCGGTCATCGTGGCGACCCCACATTCTGCTGCGCCCGCAGACGCCGTTCGAACCGGTTCAGCCTAGTGAGGTCGCGGAAGGTCGGCCCTTGGGTCTGGTTCTAGCGTCAGGTCAGAGTACCGCCCTCACCGCCTCTCGACCGATCACCACCAGGCGTTCTCGCCGACCCTTCCCGAGGACCCGCAGCTGGCGTTCATCGAGACGGGACCGTTGCCTCAGCTCTCGGCGAGCAGCTTCGCCTTCTGCGCCGCGAACTCGGCGTCGGTCAGCACTCCCCTGGTACGAAGCGCGTCGAGCTTCGTCAGCTGGTCGACGATATCCGGCTTCGAGGCGGGAGTTCCCGGCGACATCATCTGGCCGTCGACAATCGTCACGCCGTGCAGTTCGCCGCTCTGGGCACGTGCCTTGAGAGATTCGACGTATTCCGCAATATTGCCGCTGGAAGCCGCCGCCATCGCCTCGCTCCGCATCTCCGCCCCGCGCTCGGCCTTCTCGTGATCGATCCCCGGCGGCGTGATCGAGTCCTCCAGCACCGCGATTCGCGACCGATCGTTAGGGTCGTAGATGACCTTGCACTGCCAGCCCTTGAACGGGCGCAGGCCCGCGAAAGCTTGGCGGAACGACGCCTCGAACGGCTCGCCGTTGTCCGGCTGCACCGTGACGGTGATCTTCACGTGGTCGGTCCGCGACGTGACCTGGTTGAAGCCGTCTACGCGTGCAGTCTCAAAGTCGGCGCCGACGTCGGTGATCGTCGCCCACGCGACGCTCCCGCCCTCCTGCGACAGTTGCTGTTCGAGCTTCTTCTTGTTGCCGAGAATTCTGCCGAACATGCTCCCTCGTCACGGTCTGTCCGCGCGCCCAATGTGTCGGGGTCTCCCGGTGATTGTGTCACCTTCCGACAGATCGTTGGGCCAGATCTTGGTCCACGCAACAGACTCGGCCACCACCTTGTCCTGGGCGCCACCTGCCGACCATCGCCCTCTTCATCGTCCCTCGCGCGATCTGCTATAACTCTTCCTGCTTCGAGCGGGAGTAACTCAGCTGGCAGAGTGTCTGCTTCCCAAGCAGAGTCGAACAGGCGGCACCTCCTCCTCGCCGGCCCCCCACGCCACGACCCGAGGGTCTTTCTGTGACCCCGGCCGCGGTTTGGCGGCTCCCCGGGGCGCCCTCTCAGGTGTCGGCATCTTCTACACTTTCTACACTCACGGGGGGGTGCAGACCAACGGGGAAGTTCGCCGTGGCCGGGTGGTGGTGCTCGACCACCAACCCGCGACGCTAGTCGATGGACGTCTGAACCTTCACCGTCGTTCCCGCCGGCTCCAAGGGCGGCCGATCATCGGTGAGCGCGACCCCGATGCCGGCCGCGCGACGCGAGAAAGCCGGCAAAGTCAGCGACTTCGCGGCGCTGCGCGTCATCCAGGCGATCGAAGGCACCCTCGCCGCTGCCGCCGACTCCGAGACGGCCGAGCTCATCGGCGAGCCTGGAACCCTTGATCCCCCACGTGGACTCGAGCAGCTCGACGAAGGCTATCCCTGTCGCATCCGAGGCCGCCAGCAGATCTGCCGGAGTCGGTCGGGCCCGGGATGGACGGGAGGGATCGAGCAGAGCCGCGATGTATCCGGTATCACGACCCATAGCGGCGGAAAGAGCCCGCATCGAGAGGCCGGAGCGTTCGAGGACGTCACGGACCGCCGCTCGCAACTTGTCGTCATCTGGTGGCATGTGGCGATCCTCCCGAGCCCGATCCAACCTGGAGAAATGGTTGCTGGCCACGTCATAGCGACGTAATATAGCGGTATGCTAGCGCGTCCGGAGAGCGGTGTCGAGCCCCGCCCCGGAGTCGTTCACCGGCCTCTCCGGCGCAAGCATCCCCCACCCCGGGGAAGGGCCGCCAGTCCTCCCGAAACCCCACCTGCCCCAACCGTATTCGGGCGGCCTCCGATACGCGATCGTCTCCCGAGCCTCCCCCTCCGACCTCTCATCGCCCAGTACACCGCGACGTTCGGCACAGGTTGGGGAACGGTGACGCGGCGCAAGCACGCCGACGACTTCGCGCGCTTCATCGACTACCTGGAGACCCGAGAGCTGCCGGTGACAACCGACTCGCTCGACTTTGCGACGCTCGTCGACTACGTCTCCGATCTTCGCTCGCGACCGAAGGTTTCAGGTGTCTGGCGGGGAGCACCGGATGCTCTCGCGCGATCCCTACAGGTTGGTCCTGTGCAGACCCTATCCGCCAACAGCGTCAATGCCTACATGCGACCGCTGCGCTCGCTCGCGATCTGGCTGGTCGACGAGGGTTTGCTCACCGTCAACCCGTTCCGGCGCTCTCGTCGACGGGCCTCGCTCAATCCCCTCCTGCCATCTGAGGAGACACCGACCAAGAGCGCGACCCTCGACGATCTGCGGGCGCTCGAACGGGGATGTGCCGGGGATTACCCCCTTGACCTGCGAGATGCGGCCACCGTCTCGATCCTGGTCACCACCGCAGCCCGCAACTCGAGTGTGCGGCTCCTGCGATTAGGAGACGTCGACTTCGAACGGGCGGTCATACGCTTCCGACGGGCCAAGGGCGGCAAGACCCTCGAACTCGCGCTGCAGCCGGGAACCGCGACCGCGGTTTCTGCCTACCTCGAGCGGGGACGAGCCGCATTCCTGCCTGACTCCACCACGGGCAACGGCGATCCGGGCTGGCTCTTCCTCTCGAACCGAGCTGGTGAGCCGCGACCGCTGACGATGAATGCCCTCTCGCTCATGCTGACCCGCCGTTATCACGCCGGCGGTGGGAGCCTGCGTTGTTTCGGATCGCATCGCATCCGCCATGCCACGGCAACCCTTCTGGTCAACAACGGGATGCCGCTCGAAGAGGTATCCCGCTATCTGGGTCACTCCTCAACGGTGTCGACGCGACGGTATGCCCAGCAGACACCCGAAGCGCTCGGCGAACGTGCGGCGAGCGCTCTCGCGCGAGCCGGGCTTGTGGCGGGCTGACGCTCCAGCGCTTTGAGGGAGTGCCGTTGCTAATGCGGCGCACCAACGTAGGCGAAGACGGCAAGACGGCGGCCAAGCCCCGATCCGGTGTTGTTCGCTAAGGATCGATGATGCTAGGATTGGGATCGGAACATCTGTTCTAACCAGGGTTCACTGGGGAGAAGGCGGTACAGGTCAATGGCTGAGAGTTCGCCACTTTCGGGACCTCGAAGGCGCAAGCCCGACTGGGGCCCGCGCTTTCTTCAGCTGTTCGCGGCGACCGGGAACGTGCGCCTCGCAGCGTCCGGGGCGGGCGTGACTCGCGATGCCCCCTACAAGCGCGCCAAGGTGAGCCCGGCCTTTGCGGCGGCGTGGACGAGGGCGCGCGAGGACGCCATCGACATGCTTGAGGCGGAGGCCCGCCGGCGAGCCCTCTCGGTGAGCGACACGCTCCTGATGTTCCTTCTGCGGGCGCACCGGCCAGCGGTCTACCGCGATAACGCCCGCCTCGAGCTGACCGGCGCGGCCGGTGGCCCGATCGTGACCCAGCAGGTGCTCTCAGACCTCGACGACCACGACAAGGCGGCCCTGCGCAAGGCCATCGACGAGGTCCTGGCCAAGGGGCCATCGTGAGCACCCCGGCAAAGGAGCGTCTGCGCGGCCTGTCCCGCCCCGTCTTAGAAGCCCTGCGGGCCGAGCTCGGGCCTCATTTCGTCAACGAGCAGCAGCGGACCTTCTTCGACTCGCAGGCACCCGAGGTCCTCTATTCGGGCGCCTTCCGGGCGGGCAAGAGCCGCATCGGCTGTGAGAAGGCCTACTACCTCGCGAAGAGCTATCCCGGCATCCCGATCGGGATCTTCCGCAAGACCGCCGCCTCGCTCTATGCCTCCACCGAGCGAACCCTCCTTCTCGACGTTGTCCCGAGGCAGGCGATCGCTCGGTCCAACGCCGCCCAGCACTGGTATGAGCTCGCCAATGGCTCGCGCATCTGGCTCTTCGGGCTAGATCCCGACCCGATCACCGGCGTCCCCTCTAAGGTCGGCTCGGTCGAGTTGGGCTGGGCCTTCATTGACGAGGCGGCCGAGTGCTCCCTCGCCGACTGGGTCATGGTCAAGGGCCGCCTTTCCTGGCCGGGTATTCCGTATCACCAGATCACCGCTGCCACCAACCCGGCCGGTCCTGGCCACTGGCTCAAAGCCCGCTTCACGCCACCGAGTTCGTCCCGGGTCTACCTCCATGCCTCGACCTTCGATAACCCCGCTCTCGCGGCCGACTATCTCGCCGAGGCCGCCACTAGCCCCAACGACTACTTCCACCGCCGCTATCACCTCGGTGAATGGGTCGCGACCAAGGGCGCCATCTGGGACCTGCCCGAAGACCAGATCAGAGTGGCGGACCAGATCAACTGGCACCGGGTGTACGCCGGCATCGATTGGGGCTATCAGCATGCTTTCGCAGCTGAGGTGGTGGCTGCGGCAGGATCAGGGCGCCTGGCGGTGATAGCCGAGATCTACGAGCACCAGCGCACTCTCGACGATCTCATTCCCGCCCTGCTCGAGTTACAGGGGCGCCTGCGGATCGAAGCCTTCTACGCCGATCCGTCCGAGCCCGCCTACATCGACGCCTGCCGCGCTCGGGGTCTGCCGGTTCAAAAGGCCGAGAACTCGGTCCTGCCCGGCATCACTGCTGTTAGCTCGGCAATCGCCGCAGGGATGACCGTCGACCCCTCCTGTCGCGGGCTCCTCGCCGAGATGCCGGGCTATGCCTGGAAGCCAGAGCGCGGGACAGGCGAGACGGCCGATATCCCCCTAAAAGCCCACGACGATGCCTGCGACGCCCTGCGCTACGCCGTCATGGCCCATGTCGGGCCGTCGGACAATCCATGGAGCATCCCGCTGAGCAGCGCGAGCGGTGTGGCGTGAGCCGGCCGAGTCGAAGGCCCGGACGGCGACACGACGACACCATCGTCGGAGCAGTCCGCTTGGCTACTTGGGTCAGCGCCGCTCGTAGAGTCGCTGCTCCCCGATAGTCCGCTCGGCAAGCGGTTCCGCCTCGAGTCGGTCGTCCGGGATCGGTATCCCGCTCTCGACCGACCTGCCGTACGTGCCCCCTGCGATGCGCTCCTCGGCGCGCCCGACGGCGGCGAGCTGCTCGCGGAGGTCGGCTTCGAGGGCGACGGCGACCGAAGTGCTGCCGGCGTCTGCGTACTCTCCGGTCTGCTGGCGCCCGAGGGGCCCTTCGGCTGCTGGCGCCCGAGGGGCCCTTCGGCACGCATCTCGCCGCCCAGCCCGGCGAGCGCAGATTCAATACGCGCCCGCTCCCGGGCAACAAGTTCACGGGCCCGTCGATCGTTCAAGATCACCTCCTGGCCGGGTCGACCCGGCTGTTCGCTTGGTCCCAGCGCTATTGTCTCTCGGTCTAGGGTAAAAGACTCCCGTCACCTGTCGAACGGTGCGATCGCCGTCGCGGCGCCCAATGTCTGACATGCCGGATCGTGGTGCCGAGCTGGACCGCATCTGCGCTAGCCCGGCGGCATGAGCAGCTGAACACGTCCGGACAGAGGAGCAGTTCGACCGCGGCCTCCAGAGCGCGATCGAGGCACTCAAAGCGGCGTCTGTCAAAGCCTGAGGACCATACGAGCGGCTTTCTGCTCCCTCTCCGATCGAACGGAATGGCGTGGGTGTCGATCGCGCCCTTCAGGCCTGCCTGGTCGCCACCTCGAGCGCGGCCAGCACCTCGGCCGTCGAGCGCACCCGGCCGATCCGCGAGAAGAGGGTGCGGACCGTGTTCGCGTGCTCGTCGGGGTTCCGGGCCGCC